>NZ_JASCXL010000047.1:0-68489 GCF_030010595.1 Streptomyces sp. CC224B
GGCGGGGGGGGGCGGCCGGGGGGGGGCGGGGGGGGGGTACCGGGGCGTCGGGGGGGCGGGGGGGGGGGGGGGTGGGGGGGGCCGGTGGCATAATGCGCCGCCCACCGTTGGGGAACGGGGGGGGGGGGGGGCCGCCGTCCGTGTGCCGGACGGACGGCGGCCGAGGCGCTCGGGGGCGCCCGGAGCGGGCGGCGGCACGGGACCCGCGGGGCGGCCGCCGCCCGCTCACCGGGTCAGCGGACCCGGCCGTACCAGACCTTGTTGGTCCAGATCCTTTCCAGCCGCACCACGGTGTTCCGCTTCGGTGCGTGCCAGATCTTGCCCTTGCCGGCGTATATGCCGACGTGGTAGACGCTCCGGCCGGAGTGGAAGAAGACCAGGTCGCCGCGGGTGCGGTTGGCGGCGGACACATGGCGGGTCTTGTTGTACTGCTGCTGGGCGGTGCGCGGCAGCTTCTTGCCGACGCGCTTGAACGAGTAGAGCGTCAGGCCCGAGCAGTCGAACCGGTTCGGTCCGGCGGCGCCGTAGCGGTACGGGGAGCCCTTCTTGGACGCCGCGATCTTGAGCGCCTTCGTTCCGTGCGAGGTGGCCGCTTCCGCTTCCCCGGTGAGCCCGGGGGCCACGATGGTGCCGCCCACGGCGGCGAGCGTGAGAGCCGAAGCCGTACCGGCCCTCGTCAGCAGCGACGGAACACGTTGCAGCGCGGTCATGCGCAACCCTTCGTCAGCCGCCTGTGAAGGATGACCTGTCGGGTTCGGGCAGGCGAAGATGCCCGGCCGCGCATGCGACTTCACCCCAAGGACCGACCGGACTAGCCGGACGGCCCGCCTTGCTGGGTCCTCCACTCCTGCCGGTGCACAGATGTCGACCGGGCATCCGGGCGGCGGCAGGACTCGGCGTCCGCCCGGATCGCCCCGCCGCCTGTGGCGGGGGCTTGTCGTCGGAAGGGATCTTCACCCGAGAGTGGCGAAAAAGCCGAGCCGAATCGGCAGTATGTGAGGCTCCTCACGGCTGACCTGTTCCGGTGGACAGCGCCCGAATGCGATTCAGATCACAGTCGGCGATGATTGCCCCATCAGCGGCGGAAGGTCCGATTCCGGCTGCTGCGTAAGGGAGTTGCGCACCTTCGGGTGTCCACCGGGACGACGGTCCACTACGGCGAAAGCGCGATCATCTCTGGTCATTTCCCGGGCAGCACCGGCCATGGCGCGACATCGGTGCCCACCCTCAACGAGCGGACGGCGCGGGCGCGCTGGGTCCGGGGCGCGCCCACGGAAGGCCGGTGCGACCGGCGCGCGTCGCGGCCCGGCCGAAAAAGAGGGAAGTCAGACCGGAAGTCTGGCATGTGCGGGCCGGACATGGGGGGTGAACCGGACGGAATCATGACGCTCTTTCACCCGGGCGCCCCGGCAGGGCCGCGGCCCGGCTCCGCCTGCCGGGCCGCGGCCTTGCGGTGGAGCCCCGGCGCTTCACGCCCCCGTCGGCGGCGGGAGCGTCACACGCGCCGCGCGCCGCTCGCCGTCCAGGACGCGCAGGGCTCGCGCGAGCGTCGGCGCGTGCACCTCGCTCTCACCGCGCTGATGCATGAGCGCCAGCGCGTCGCGGAGCTCGGCCGCACGGGCGACGAGCGCCTGCGCGGCCCGCAGCCCGCCGTACGTGTGTTCGGCGCGGGCGGGGTTGATGCGCCCGAGGAGGTCGACGACCGCCAGGTACGCGTCGACCACGTCACCCTCGGCCCGGGTCAGCGCGGGCAGCGGCGGCGGTTCGGGAGGCAGCACCGGCGGCTCACCCCGCGCTCGGCCGCGACGCCTTGCGGCTCGGCACGACCCGGTCCGCCAGGCCGTAGTCGACCGCGCCCGCGGCGTCGAGCACCGTGTCCCGCTCGATGTCCGCAGAGACCTGCTCGGGGGTGCGCCCCGTGTGCCGCACGAGCATCTCCTCCAGGAGGGCGCGGGTGCGCCGCAGCTCCTCCGCCTGGATCTCCAGGTCGGTGGGCTGGCCGCGCACCGGCTCGGGCAGCGCGGGCTGCCGCAGCAGCACCCGGGCGCCGGGCAGGATCGACCGCTTGCCCGGCGTGCCCGCGGCGAGCAGCACCGCGGCGGCGGACGCGGCCTGGCCCAGGCAGACCGTCTCCACCTCGCACGCCGCGTACACCAGCGTGTCGTAGATGGCCGTCGTCGCGCTGAAGTCGCCGCCGGGGGAGTTGATGTACAGCGATATGTCCCGGTCCGGAGCCGCGTACTCCAGATACAGCACCTGCGCCATGACGTCGTTCGCCGAGACCTCGTCGATCGGTGTGCCGAGGAAGACGATCCGTTCGTCCAGGAGCTTGGAGTACGGATCCCAGGTCCGCACCCCCGTACTGGTGCGCTCGGTGAACTCCGGCAGGACGGAACGGGCGGACGGTCCGCGCATGGCACGCCTCCTGTCAGCGGGGCCGCGGCCCTCCGCCGCGACCTCTGTAAAAAATGTACAGGACGTACGTGACGTTATGATGGGGGCATGGCCTACGAGATTCCGGTGACGCAAGCCCGGGCGGAGCTCGCCGACTTGATCAACCGCGTGGTGTACGGCGGCGAGCGCGTGGTCGTCACGCGGCACGGCAAGCCGCTCGTGGCCCTGGTGTCCGCCGAGGATCTGCGGCGCCTGGACGAGGCGGAGGAGGCCGCGCAGGAGCAGGTGATCAGCTCGGTGTCGTCGATCGGCTCCACGTCGCCCGCCGGCGGCGACCGGCAGCGCTTCGGCATCGCCGCGGAGCACCACGGCCCGCGCATGAGCTGACCTGAGCCGACCTGGCCCGACCTGCGGTGGGGTGGCGCGGGTCGGCCTGCCGCGGTCCGGCGTGGCTGGGGCGTGCCGCCGCTGCCCGCCGCGGCTCGGGCCTGTCGCGGCAGGTCTTGGCCCGGCGCGGTGCGGCCCGGCGCGCGCCCTGCGGGTATGCGGAGCCGCGCCGGATGCGGTGGAGCCCGGTCGGAGGCAGCGGACCGCCCGCCGGGCGCTGCGGAGGCCACCCACCGAGCGCTGGGGAGACCACCCGCCGAGCGTTGGGAAGACCACCCGCCGGGCGCTGCGGAAGTCACCCACCGAGCGCTGCGGAGACCACCCGCCGGGCGGGCGCGCGGAGTCCCGCCAGGTATGGCGCAGCCCCGCTGAAGGTCATCACCGGGTCAAAGACTGGTTAACCTCGCTGAAACTCCGCCCAACTAGCCTGCTCTCCCACGCCACCTGGGGTTTTCGTAAGCGAAAGTGGACACCGGCACGCGCATCGCTGCGTGTTACATCTAAACCCGTCGCGGTGGCCGCGGCAGCCGGACCCCGCACGGTCCGGGGCGAGGACTGTGAGGTGGGACGTGCGACTGACCCCGCACGAGCAGGAGAGACTGCTCATCCATGTGGCCGCGGACGTGGCCGAGAAGCGCAGGGCGCGCGGCCTCCGGCTCAACCACCCCGAGGCCGTCGCCCTCATCACCGCCCACATCCTGGAGGGCGCCCGGGACGGCCGCAGCGTCGCCGACCTGATGTCGTCCGGCCGCGCGGTGCTCACCCGGGACGACGTCATGGAGGGTATCCCCGAGATGATCCACGACGTCCAGGTCGAGGCGACCTTCCCGGACGGCACCAAGCTCGTCACCGTCCACGACCCCATCGTGTGACGGGAGTACGCGCCGCATGACCCGCCCCGCCGCCCCCTCCGGCCCGCTGATACCGGGGGAGATCCTGTTCGCCGAGACGCCCGTCCCCTTCAACGAGGGCCGCGACACCACCCGTCTCACCGTCCTGAACGCCGCCGACCGGCCCGTCCAGGTCGGCTCCCACTACCACTTCGCCGAGGCCAACCCGGGCCTCGACTTCGACCGCGCCGCCGCGCACGGCAAGCGGCTCAACATCGCCGCGGGCACCGCCGTGCGCTTCGAGCCGGGCATCCCCGTCGACGTCGAGCTCGTCCCCCTCGCGGGCGCCCGCGTCGTACCCGGACTGCGCGGCCTGACCCAGGGACCCCTCGACGCGGACGACGCCCGCCCGGCAGCGGAACCGCGTACGACCCACGGCCCGCGCGGGCACCTCACGGGCACGGACCCGCGAGGGCACTGCGCCGGCACGGAAGCGAACGGAGCACCCGGTGCCTGAACTGTCCCGCGCGGCGTACGCCGACCTGTTCGGCCCCACCACCGGGGACCGCATCCGGCTCGCCGACACCGACCTGCTCGTGGAGATCGAGGAGGACCGCTCGGGCGGCCCCGGCCGCTCCGGCGACGAGGCCGTGTTCGGCGGCGGCAAGGTCATCCGCGAGTCGATGGGCCAGTCCCGCGCCACCCGCGCCGAGGGCGCGCCCGACACCGTGGTCACCGGCGCCGTCGTCCTCGACCACTGGGGCGTCGTCAAGGCCGACGTCGGCATCCGCGACGGCCGGATCACCGGCATCGGCAAGGCGGGCAACCCCGACACGATGGACGGCGTGCACCCCGACCTCGTCATCGGGCCCGAGACGGAGGTCCTCGCCGGCAACGGCAAGATCCTCACCGCGGGCGGCATCGACACGCACATCCACTTCATCTCGCCCGGCATCGTCGACGAGGCCCTGGCCTCCGGGGTCACCACGCTCATCGGCGGCGGCACGGGCCCCGCCGAGGGCTCCAAGGCGACCACCATCACGCCGGGAGCCTGGCACCTGGCGCGGATGTTCGCGGCGATGGAGCACAGCCCCGTCAACATCGGTTTCCTCGGCAAGGGCAACACCACCAACGCCGCCTCGATGCACGCCCAACTGCGGGCCGGCGCCGTCAGCTTCAAGATCCACGAGGACTGGGGCGCGACCCCCGCGGTGATCGACGCCTGCCTGAACGTCTGCGAGGAGACCGGCGCCCAACTGGCCGTCCACACCGACACGCTGAACGAGGCCGGCTTCGTCGACGCCACGTTCGCCGCGGTCGGCGGCCGGACCATGCACGCCTTCCACGTGGAGGGCGCGGGCGGCGGCCACGCGCCCGACATGATCACGGCGGTCTCGCTGCCGAACATGCTCCCCAGCTCGACCAACCCCACCCGGCCGCACACCGTCAACACCGTCGAGGAACACCTCGACATGCTGATGGTCTGCCACCACCTCAACCCGGCGGTCCCGGAGGACCTGGCCTTCGCCGAGTCCCGCATCCGGCCGACCACCATCGCAGCCGAGGACATCCTCCACGACCTGGGCGCCATCTCCATCATGTCCTCGGACTCCCAGGCGATGGGCCGCGTCGGCGAGGTGATCCTGCGGACCTGGCAGACGGCGCACGTGATGAAGCGGCGCCGGGGCGCGCTGCCCGGCGACACCCGCGCCGACAACCACCGGGCCCGCCGCTACGTCGCCAAGTACACGATCAACGCGGCCATCGCCCAGGGCGTCGAGCACGAGGTCGGCTCGGTCGAGAGCGGCAAACTCGCGGACCTGGTCCTCTGGGACCCGGCGTTCTTCGGCGTCAAGCCGGAGGTGGTCCTCAAGGGCGGGCAGATCGCGTACGCGCAGATGGGTGACGCCAACGCCTCCATCCCCACCCCGCAGCCGGTGCTGCCGCGGCCGATGTACGGCGCCCTCGGCAAGGCCCCCGCGCGCAACTCCCTGAACTTCGTCACCCAGTCGGCCCTGGACGACGACCTGCCCGAACGCCTCGCCCTGGACCGCCCGTTCGTGGCCATCCGCTCCACCCGCGGCCGTACGAAGGCCGACATGCGGGAGAACGACGCCCTGCCCCGGGTGGAGGTGGCGCCCGACAGCTTCGCCGTCACCATCGACGGCGAACTCGTGGAACCGTCCCCGGCGTCCGAACTCCCCCTGGCCCAACGCGATTTCCTCTTCTGACCCCTGACCCCTAAGTCCTGACTCCTGACTCCTGACTCCTGACTCCTGACTCCTGACCCCCTGATCCCGGCCCCGTGCCCGCACACCTGCCCCCGTCCCCCTCTCCCGCACCTGGTCGCCGTACGACATGTCACGAGCCGCACTCCTCATCCTGGCCGACGGCCGCTTCCCCGCCGGAGGGCACGCGCACTCCGGCGGTGCCGAGGCGGCCGTCAAGGCCGGGCGCGTCACGGGCGCGCCGAGCCTGGAGGACTTCTGCCGGGGCCGGCTGCACACCACCGGCCTGGTGTCCGCGGGGCTTGCCGCGGCCGCCGCGCTGGGCGCCGCCGACCCCGCCGCCCTCGACGAGGCCGCCGATGCCCGCACCCCGTCGCTCGCCCTGCGCACGGCCGCCCGCAAGCTGGGGCGCCAACTGATGCGGGCGGCCCGCGCCACCTGGCCGTCGCCCGAACTGGACGCCCTGGCCCGCGCGTTCCCCAAGGGCGCCCACCAGCCGGTCGTCCTCGGCGCGACCGCGAGAGCGGCCGGCCTCGGACCCGCCGACGCGGCGTACTGCGCCGCCTACGAGACCGTCAGCGGCCCCGCCACCGCCGTGGTGCGCCTGCTGAGTCTGGACCCCTTCGAGGCGACAGCCGTACTGGCCCGGCTCGGGGACGACATGGACCAGGTGGCCGCGGCGGCGGTACGGGCCGCGCACCGCGTCCCCGACGAGGGCCTCCACGCCCTGCCGGCGGCGTCGGCACCGCTGCTGGAGATCGGGGGCGAGGCGCATGCGGCGTGGCCGGTACGGCTGTTCGCGTCGTAGGGGCGGCGGCAGCGGCACACGCACGACGGGCACTGCACGCACCACAAACACCACGCACACTACAGACACCACAGGTGCCACGCACACCCCAGGCACCACGCCGGACTCCAACTCACCGACACCGACGAAAGGCACCACCATGCACCTGGACCACGACCACACGCACTCCGACGCGGCGGCGGTCAGTGCCGACGCGCACCGTCCGGACGGCCGCCGCCGGGCCCTGCGCATCGGCCTCGGGGGCCCGGTCGGCTCCGGCAAGACGGCGACCGTGGCCGCCCTGTGCCGGGCCCTGCGGGACGAGATGTCCCTCGCGGTCGTCACGAACGACATCTACACCCGTGAGGACGCCGAGTTCCTGCTCCGTGAGGCGGTCCTGCCGCCCGAGCGGATCACCGCCGTGGAGACGGGCGCCTGTCCGCACACCGCCATCAGGGACGACATCTCGGCGAACCTGGAGGCCGTGGAGGACCTGGAGGACGAGGTCGGCCCGCTGGACCTGGTCCTCGTCGAGTCGGGCGGCGACAACCTGACCGCGACGTTCTCGCGCGGCCTGGTGGACGCCCAGGTCTTCGTGATCGACGTGGCCGGGGGAGACGACATCCCCCGCAAGGGCGGCCCCGGCGTGGCGACGGCCGACCTGCTGATCGTGAACAAGACGGACCTGGCGCCGTACGTCGGCTCGGACCTGGCCCGCATGGCGGCCGACGCGAAGGCGCAGCGGGGCGAGCTGCCGGTGGTGTTCCAGTCGCTGCGGTCGGAGGAGCACGTGGCGCCGGTGGCGGACTGGGTCCGCGCGCGGTACGCGGCCTGGGCGGCAGCCGCGGCATGACGAGCAGCGCACCGGCGGCTCGGGCCCTCGCGCCCGCGGGCGTCCGAGCCACCGCCCGGGTCACCGCCCGGCCCGACGGCCGCGGCGGCACCGCCCTGCCCGTCCTCCAGGGCGAGGGCCCGCTGGCCCTGCGCCGCACCCGGGCCACGGGCCCGGCGGCGCACGTCCTGCTGGTCGGCGCGATGAGCGGCCCTCTGGGCGGTGACCACCTCACCGTCGAGGCGACCACGGAACCGGGCGCGCGCCTGCGCGTCGGCTCGGCGGCGGCGACGATGGCCCTGCCGGGCCAGGGCGACACCGCCCCTGAGGCCCGTTACGACGTCCGCCTCACCGTCGCCGCCGACTCCGCGCTCCACTGGCTGCCCGAGCAACTGATCTCGGTCCGGGGCAGCGCCCTGCACGTCACCACCCGCGCGGACGTCGCCGAGGGCGGCCACCTGACCCTCCGCGAGGAACAGACCTTGGGCCGGACCGCGGAACCACCGGGCCTCCTCCGCAGCCGCCTCACGGTACGCCACGCCGGCCGCCTGCTGCTCGACCAGGAACTGTGCTGCGGCCCAGGGGCTCCCGGAGGCTGGGACGGCCCCGCGGTCCTGGCAGGTCACCGGGCCGTGGGCCAACTCGTCGTCGTACGACCGGAGTTCCGCACGAACCCGCCTGCCGCGGCCGTCCTGGCGGAACACGCCACCCTCACCCCGCTCGCCGGTCCCGGCATCCTCGTCACCGCGGTGGCCCCGGACGGCTTGCGCCTGCGCCGCATCCTCGACGAGGCGCAGGAGCGGTGGACGTGAACCGCTGACGCACCGGCGGACGCGGATCCCTGTCCGGCCCCGCCCCGCACCCTCGCGGTTTTCGGCGGAGCACCGCGGCGGTCGCCCGTCGCGGACTAGAGTCCTGCCGTGCGCCGCATGTGGCGGTACGTACCCCGAGGGGCGGCCGCGATCGGCGAGGGGCGGGCACCACGCGTCCGGTGCCCGGTGTACGCAAGAGGGGTGGGGCATGTACGAGTTGACCAAGGGTGCCAATGTCAGGCTGGCATCCCTGAGCGAGAACGTCGGTTCCGTCATCGTGAGCCTGGACTGGGCCAGTTCGACGGGGGAGGGCGACGCGGATGTCTCCGTCCTGCTGCTGGACCTCAACGGCAAGGTGCGCAGCGACGGTGACTTCTACTTCTACAACAACCCGGTGGCCGCCGACGGAAGCGTTCAGCTCCTGGGCAAGGCCCCCAGCGGGAACGGCAACCGGGACCGGATCAGCTTCGATCTCACCGCGATCTCCGGTGACGTCGACCGGATCGTGGTGGCCGCGAGCCGGTACGACGGAGCCCACTTCGGGGAGCTGGACGACCTGCAACTGACGCTGTCGGACGGTTCCGGGGACGATGTGCTCCGGTTCGTGATCGGCGACGCGGGCGAGGTGAGCGCGTTCATCTTCGGCGAGTTCTACCGACGCGGCGGCGAGTGGAAGCTACGGGCCGTCGGGCAGGGCTACGACGCCGGACTGGCGGGCCTGGCGACGGACTTCGGAGTCGACATCGACGACGACGCGGCGGCGGAGGAGGAGGGCGTAGCGGCCGAGGATATGGCCGCCGAGAACGCGACCGCCGAGGACGCGGCCGCCGAGAACACGGCTGCGGAGAACACGGCCGCCGAGGACGCGCGGGACATCGCGGCCAGTGACGCCGAAGCCGACGCCCTGACCGCGGCGGCGGTTGTCGGCAGCGTCTCGCAGCCGGTCCTGGCGGCGGTCCCGCCGCCCCGGCAGTCCGCCGACGGGACGGAGCCGAAGAAGCCCGCGCCGCGCCCTCGTACCGCCAAGAAGAAGGTCACCCTGCCGAAGGCGGCCAAGAAGACCCTGGCGGAGAACGAGTCGTGGAAGGGGGCACGGCTCTTCCCCGTCACCGCGCTGAAGAGCGACCGCGACCGTGAGACGCGCGCCACGTCCGTGCTGCTTTCGGTGATGGCACAGGTGCCGGAGTTCGGCAGGAGGCTCACCGCCCCCTTCGGGGCACCGGCGGGCCGCATGGAGACGTTCGCCGAGGTGTCCCTGCCGCACGGCGACACCCCGAGGCGCCCGGACGGTGTCATCCGCGTCGAACGGGCGGGCAAGCTGTGGACCGCGCTGCTGGAGACGAAGACCAACGGGAACGCGCTCAAGGCCGACCAGGTGCAGGCCTACATGGACATCGCCGCACGCCGTGGCTACGAGGCCGTCATCACGCTGTCGAACGACGTCGCCCTGGAAGGCAGTCCGCTGGTCGACGTCAAGACCGACGGCCGGCGCAAGCACAAGGTGGCTCTCCGGCACCTGTCCTGGGCCGAAGTGGCACACCAGGCGCAGATGTTGCTCCGGCACGAGGGCGTGAGCAACATGGCGCACGCCTGGCTGCTCCAGGAACTGCTCCACTACCTCCAGCACGAGAGCTCCGGCTGCCACGGATTCCAGAACATGGGCGCGGCCTGGGTCCCGGTACGCAACGGCATCGACGACGAGACCCTGTGCCACGGGGACCCGCGCGCCCTCGAGGTGGTGGAGAGCTGGGAGCGCCTCATCCGCCAGGTCTGTCTCCGGCTGGGCGGCGAACTCGGCCAGAAGGTGCTGCCCGCGCAGCGTTCCCAGCGCGGAACCGACCCCGGGGCGCGCCGGGTGGACCTCGCCGATCAGCTCTGCCGCGAAGGGAAGCTGCACGCCGAGGTGCGCATCGAGGGGACCCCCGGCCTCCTCGCGGTCGTCGCCGACCTGCGGACCGGCAGGCTGCGCACCTGCACGGAGATCCCGGCCCCCACCCAGGGGTACCCCCTGACCTGGGCGAAACGGCTTGTCCGACGCCTCGCCGAGGCCCCGGCCGACCTCCACGTGGAAACCCTTGTCGACGGCGCGGAGGGAGGCCCGCGCGGCACGTTGGAGCGGCTGCGCCGGGAGCCCGGCGACATGCTGCCGAAGGGCGACACACGGATCACCGGTTTCCGGCTGTCGCTGTTCAAGAGCATGGGCAGCGGCCGTGGCAGCGCCGAGTCCGGCTTCATCCGCAGCGTGGACGACGCCGTGCACCGCTTCTACGCCACGGTGGTGGCCCACCTGGACCACCCGACACCACGCCGCACCCCGTCCGCGGAGCGCGTCACCACCGGGTGAGGCGCCACAGCCACTGAGCCGCCCGACCAACGCGCCGGGTCAGTTCCTCCGGTCCCCGCACACGCGGGGGTGGTCCCACGGCGACCGTCTTGAACAGGACGCGCTTCTCGTGGTCCCCGCACGCGGGGGGTGGTCCCACGTCCGCGTCGCGGTCGCGGGTGGGGTCGATGTAGCCCCCGCACGCGCGGGGTGTAGCGATGCCTGACCTGCTCGGGGGCTCGTCGTTCCGCTCCGAGGCCATGGACGACATCTTCGGGGCACCGCCGGAGCCGTAGCCACTCAAACAGCCACGCACCCACCTCCAGGGGCCCGGTCCTACCCGGATCGGGCCCCTGACCTGCTGCGGTCGCTAACCGGTATGCCTCACACCGTTTATCGGATTGGTAAAGAACCCCAGCCACACCTGTCCTGGTGCGCCGTCCAGGCGGAAGTATCCCCGTACTGAGCGAACGACCGAATCGATGTGCGGGAGGCTTCACTTGACACGTACCCGGATGACCGCGCGGAGCAGACGAGCGGTGACGCTCGGGTCCGCGGGTGCTCTCGTTGCCGCGACGCTGATAGCCGGGGCACTCGGCGCCCCCGCGGCGAGTGCCGACACCGCCGGCGGCAAGGCCGCCTACGCCAAGGACCGCGAGGCCCGCGGTGCCGCCGTCGCCGCGGCCCGGGCCGCGAAGAAGGGCATCGACTGGAAGGACTGTCCCGAGGACTGGGGGCTGCCGAAGCCCATCCAGTGCGGCTGGGTCACCGTTCCGCTCGACTACGCCAAGCCCTACGGCAAGCAGATCAAGCTGGCCGTCGACCGCATCGGCAACACCGGCTCCAAGAAGGAGCGCCAGGGCGCCCTGCTGTACAACCCCGGCGGCCCCGGCGCCTCCGGCCTGCGCTTCCCCACCCGCGTCGTGAACAAGAACAAGCTGTGGGAGAAGACCGCGAAGGCGTACGACTTCGTCGGCTTCGAGCCCCGCGGCGTCGGGCACTCCACGCCCATCTCCTGCGTCGACCCGCAGGAGTTCGTGAAGGCGCCCAAGCTCGACCCGGTGCCCGACTCCGAGGCCGACAAGCGCGCCCAGCGCAAGCTCGCCGCCGAGTACGCGCAGGGCTGCAAGGAGCGCAGCGGCTGGATGCTGCCGCACATGACGACGCCGAACACCGCCCGCGACCTCGACGTCATCCGCGCCGCTCTCGGCGAGAAGAAGCTCAACTACCTGGGCGTCTCCTACGGCACCTACCTCGGCGCCGTGTACGCCACGCTCTTCCCCTCGCACGTGCGCCGCATGGTCTTCGACTCGGTCGTCAACCCCTCCACGGAGAAGATCTGGTACGAGGCCAACCTCGACCAGGACGTCGCCTTCGAGGTCCGCCTGAAGGACTGGATGACCTGGGTCGCCAAGCACGACGCCACCTTCCACCTCGGCGACACGCAGAAGACGGTGTACGCGCAGTGGGTCAAGCTGCGGGCCGAGGCGAAGAGGGCGCCGCTCGGCGGCGTCGTCGGTCCGGCCGAGCTCGTCTCGTACTTCCAGAGCGCGCCGTACTACGACTCCACCTGGGTCGCGATCGCCACGAACTGGAGCAAGTTCGTCGCCGGTGACCGCAAGCCGCTGATCGAGGCCGCCAGCCCCGACCTGTCCGACATCGCGGGCAACAAGGCCTCCGAGAACAGCAACGCCGTCTACACGGCCGTGGAGTGCTCCGACGCCAAGTGGCCCACGAGCTGGAAGAAGTGGGACCGCGACAACTCCCGCCTCCACAAGGACCACCCGTTCATGACCTGGGCGAACGCCTGGATGAACCTGCCGTGCGCCACGTGGCCCAGCAAGCAGCACCAGCCGGTCGAGGTCAAGACGGGCAAGGGCCTGCCGAAGACCCTGATCGCACAGGCCACCCGTGACGCCGCAACGCCGTACCCGGGCGCCGTCGAGCTGCACAAGCGCCTCAAGGGCTCGCGTCTGATCACGGAGAAGGACGCCGGTTCGCACGGCATCACCAACCTCGTCAACCCGTGCCTCAACGAGCGGGTCGACACGTACCTGCTCACCGGCAAGGTCGACAGCCGCGACGTGACCTGCGCCCCGCACGCCACGCCCACGCCGTGACCGAGTAGTTCCCACGCGCGGCCTCACCTGAGTGGCCTCGTGTGAGAAGAGAGATCGCCCCCGGGCCCCGCCCGGGGGCGATCCCCTTGGGTGCCCGGCCGTCCGCCTCACCGCCCCCGGTCCGCGAGCCAGGCGTCCTCCGCCGCGTAGTCGAAGAGGTCGATCAGCGGGGCGTACGCGCGGGCGAGTCCGGGGAAGGCCACGCGCCAGTCCCTCCCGGCGAGCCGGTCCGTCAGCCAGGCGACCGTGGCCGGCAGCGCGTCCCGGTAGGTCGTCACCGCCGTGTAGCCCAGCTCCCGCCCCGCGGCCGCCATGTCGTACACCACCGGGTGCGCCGTGGACCACGGGGTGAGGCCCACGCCCTTGCCGGGCGCCTCGCCCTCGACGAGGACCGTCTCGCTCTCGAAGCCCGTCACGGCGTCCACGGCGGCGCTGATCTCCGCGACCGTGGGCACGTCCGGGTCGCCCGCGTTGAGCACGCGGGACCCTGGCCTCGCCGCCGCGAGCCGGATCAGCTCCGCCAGGTTGAGTACGCTCACCGGGTGGAACCGGCTCCCGCCGCCGTGGCTGAGGACGCGCACGCGCCGCCCGTCGAGGACCCGCTTGACGAAGTACAGCTCGCGCGGCGCCCGGCAGTGCGGGCCGTGCACCGCGCCCGCGCGCAGCAGCGTGGTCGGCAGGGCGTCGCCGAGGGCCAGCAGATCGCGTTCGAGCCGGATCTTGCGGGTGCCGTACGTCGCCTCGCCCGGCTCGACCGTCCGCCAGGTCTCCGGGATCGGCACCGGGTAGCGCGGGAAACCGTCCGGCTCGCCCTGCGTGTCGAAGCCGCGGCCCCGGTTGTCCACGTACACCGCGCCACTGGAGACCACCACGGCCGAGCCGACCCGGTCCCGGAGACCGGCGAGCTGCCGCGCGTGCTCCGCGCCGTACGCCACCACGTCGACCAGGACGTCGCAGCCGTCGCCCACCAGGGCGGCCAGGGCCCCGTCGTCGGCGCGGTCCAGGCGCACCGCGCGCACCTCGCCCGGCCAGGTGCCGTCGCGCCCGCCCGCCCGCGAGGCCGCCGTCACCGTCCAGCCGTCCTCGGCGAGCGCCCGCACCGCCGCGCGTCCGATCTGTCCCGTCGCCCCTACCACCACCGCGTGTCCCATGACCGGACCGTACGGCGGCCGCGGACACCGCCCCAGACCTTTACGCGATCAGCAGACGCGGTACCAGTACCAATACCAGTACCCGTTACCCGTACCAGTGCCAGTACCTGGACCAAGTACCAGTTCCAGTACCAGTACCGATACCGCCGTCGGCACCGCTGCCGCTGCCGCAGGCTCTAGCCCAGCGGCATCCGCGGAAACCGCCGCTCCGTCGCCGGCCGGCCGCCCCGCCCCGCCCGCTCCGCCTCCTCCTCGGCCTTGACCACGGCCGCGTACCTGTCGACGTACTCCTGGCCGGACAGGCCGAGGATCGCGTACATGATCTCGTCGGTGACCGCGCGCAGGACCGCCTTCTCGCCGTCCATGCCCGCGTACCGGGAGAACTCCAGGGGTGCGCCGAAGCGGATCGTCACGCGTCGGAAGCGGGGGACGGCCTTTCCGGGCGGCTGCGCCTCGAAGGTGCCGATCATCGCGCACGGGACCACCGGCACCTGCGCCTTGAGGGCCATGGCGGCCACCCCGACCTTGCCCTTGTAGAGGCGTCCGTCGTGGGAGCGGGTGCCCTCGGGGTAGATGCCGAGCAGCTCGCCCTTGCGCAGCACGCCGAGCCCCTCGCGGATGGCGGCCTGCCCCGCCTCCTTGCCGGAGCGGTCCACGGGGATCTGCCCGGCGCTGCGGAAGAACGCGGCGGTGAGCCGTCCCTTGACGCCCGGGCCGGTGAAGTACTCGGCCTTCGCCAGGAACGTGATGCGCCGCTTGAGGATCGCGGGCATCAGGAAGTGGTCGGAGAACGACAGGTGGTTCCCGGCGACGATCGCCGCGCCGGACTCCGGGACGTGCTCCAGGCCCTCGATCCTGGGCCGGAACAGCAGCCGGAGCAGAGGACCGAGCACCACGTACTTGAGCACGAGGTAGAACATGCGGGCGCCGCCTTCCCCCAGGGGTGGTGCCGACGCACAGTAGTCAATCCGCGGCGCCTGGGCGAGAGCCCGAACGGGTCGTTTCGATCGTGGGCGCGGTGCTCCGTTCGGGTCGTGGTGCCCGGTCGGCGGGCGAGCGGACGGCGTGCCCGCTGGACGGAGGCCCTGCCCTGCGGGTGCTCTGGGCCGGTGCGTCGTCGGTCCGGGGCGCGGACCGACGCGCGCCGACCGACGCGGGGCCACGACGTCCGCCCCGCGGGCCGCCCGTCGCCGTCCGGCATTGTCCGTACGTCGTTGCGCGGCGTGACCAGTCGAGGGCCGTTGCGCCACTGTCCGTCACCGCCCGCGCGCGACGTCGTGCGGCGCCCGTACCGCGACGGCGTCCGTCCGTCAGCCCCCTGGAGGTTCCATGCGTCCCCGCACCGCCGCCCCGGCCGCGCTCCTCGCGCTCGCCGCCACCGCGCTGCCCGCGCTCACCCCGCCGGCGACCGCGGCCCCGGCCCCACCCGTACCGGCCCGCCCCGCGCTCACGGCCCTCGCCGACCGGTCGGCGCCCGCCGACGAGCCGTCCACCGCCTGGGAGCCGTCCACCGCCGGTGAGCCGACGCCCGCCGGGAAGCCGAAGCCCGCCCACGCGCCGTCGACCCACGCGCCGTCGACTCACGAGCGCGGCGTCCTGCTCACCGTGTCGGGGTCGGAGAACACCTGGATCCGCGGGGTGCGGCTGAGCTGCGTGCCCGAGCCGTCAGGCCCGCACCCGTTCGCGGGGCGGGCGTGCGCGGAGCTGGACCAGGCGCGCGGCGACCTCGACGCGCTGCCGAAGGAGAACCGCGCCTGCACCAAACGGTTCGACCCGGTCACCGTGAGCGCGACCGGCACGCACCGGGGCCGGCCGGTCACCTGGCACCGGACGTACGGCAACGCGTGCGAGATGGCGGCGTCCACGGGGCACGTGTTCCGCTTCTGACGCGGGAGGCCCCCGCCGCTCCTGACGCGGCGAAGCCCGCCGCCCTCGGGCGGCGGGCACATCGCGCGGCGACGGTCGTCCACCCGGGCCGGCGCGTGCGCCGGTCGGGTGCGCGGGTCACGCGGGCCCGTCACGTCGGCCGGGAGAAGAGCATCGCCAGCGTGATCAGCCCGAGCACGACCCAGCCGAACCACAGCCAGCCGTTGCTGCCGAGCGCCACCGTGTAGGCGGTCACCATGACCAGACCGCCGACCGTGAACGCGCCCATCGTCTTCGTCGAACCCGGCATCGCCCTGCCTCCTCACGACGGACGGCTCGGGCGTCCGGGAGGACGGAGCACCGAGACCGTGGCCTCGGTGCCATCCTCACCCGGGAGGAGCCCCGGCCGCTAGCGCCCGCGCGCGGCCAGTGAGGCCAGGTAGGCGTTGTACGCCTCCAGCTCCTTGTCCCCGTCGCGCGCGGCGGCGCGGTCCTTGCGCCGCCCCTCGCGCTGCTCGGAGCGGTACCACTGGAACAACAGCGCGAGCAGGACGAGCACCGAGGGGATCTCGCTGAACGCCCAGGCGATGCCGCCCGCCGCGTTCTGGTCGGCGAGCGCTTCGACGCCGAGCGAGGCCGGAGGGTTCTTGTACGTCTCCACCATCGGCTCGGACGCCATCATCAGCGCGATGCCGAAGAAGGCGTGGAACGGCATGCCCGCGAACAGCTCCAGCATCCGCATGAGGTGGCCGGGCCGGTGCGGGCCCGGGTCGACGCCCATGATCGGCCAGAAGAAGACCAGGCCGACGGCGAGGAAGTGCACCATCATCCCGACGTGCCCGGCCTTGGAGCCCATGAGCGTGTCGAACAGCGGCGTGAAGTACAGGGCGTACAGGCTCGCGATGAACATCGGGATCGTGAACGCCGGGTGCGTGATGATCCGCATGTACCGGCTGTGCAGCAGCATCAGGAGCAGCTCGCGCGGCCCCTTGCGGCCCCGGGCCGCGACCGGCAGCGCCCGCAGCGCGAGCGTGATCGGGGCGCCGAGGAGGAGCAGGATCGGCGACAGCATGCTGATGACCATGTGCTGCACCATGTGCACGCTGAACAGGACCATGCCGTAGTCGTTCAGCTTGGTGCACATCACCAGGAGGATCGTGAGGACGCCCACGACGAACGCCACGGTGCGGCCGACGGGCCACTTGTCGCCGCGCCGCACGAGGCGGACCACGCCCCAGCCGTACAGGCCGAGCGCCACCAGGCAGCTGATGAGGAAGAAGGGGTCGGCCGAGAGTTCGAGTCCTCGCGCCAGCGTGAACGGCGGCAGATCCATGTTCATGCCATGGTCCATGCCCTGCATGCCGTGCCCGCCGTGATCCATCCGCTGGCTCCTGGTTCGTACAGATTGTGCGGTGTGTGTCGGCACCAGAGTAGAACCGCCCCCGGGCGCGCTCGCGACCGGGGGCGGGTTCGGGGCCGGGGCGGCCCGGCGAGGGGCGGCCCAGGCTGGGGCGGGTGGCTACAGCACGCACTCCGCTTCCTCGTACCGCTCGTTCGGCACGGTCTTGAGGGTCTCGACGGCCTCGGCCAGGGACACCATCACGATGTCCGTGCCGCGCAGCGCCGTCATCCGGCCGAACTCGCCCCGGTGCACCGCCTCCACGGCGTGCCAGCCGAAGCGGGTGGCGAGCACCCGGTCGTACGCGGTGGGGGTGCCGCCGCGCTGCACGTGGCCGAGGATCACGGGGCGCGCCTCCTTGCCGAGGCGGCGCTCCAGTTCGAGGGAGAGCTGGCGGGCGATGCCGGCGAACCGCTCGTGGCCGTAGACGTCCTTGCCGCCCTCGTCGAAGTCCATCGTGCCCGGGCGCGGCTTGGCGCCCTCGGCGGCGACGACGATGGCGAACTTCTTGCCCGCCTCGAACCGCTCGCCGACCTTGCGCGCCAGCTCCTCGATGTCGAAGGGGCGCTCCGGTACGACCACGGCGTGCGCGCCCGCCGCCATGCCCGAGTGCAGCGCGATCCAGCCGGTGTGCCGGCCCATGACCTCGACGATCAGGACGCGCTGGTGGGACTCGGCGGTGGTCTTGAGCCGGTCGAGCGCCTCGGTGGCGACGCCGACGGCGGTGTCGAAGCCGAAGGTGACGTCCGTGACCGCGATGTCGTTGTCGATGGTCTTGGGGACGCCGACGATCGGCAGGCCCGCGTCCGAGAGCAGCCGCGCCGCCTTCAGCGTGCCCTCGCCGCCGATCGGGACGACGGCGTCGAGACCCAGCTCGGCGACGTGCCCCTTGGCGCGCTCGACGCCGTCCCGCAGGTGCTCGGGGCGCACCCGCGAGGAGCCGAGGATGGTGCCGCCGCGTGCGAGGATGCCGCCGACCGCGTCCAGGTCGAGCTTGCGGTAGTCGCACTCGAGCAGGCCCTTCCAGCCGTCGTGGAAGCCGATGACCTCGTCGCCGTGGTCGACGACGGCCCGGTGCACGACGGAGCGGATGACGGCGTTGAGGCCGGGGCAGTCGCCGCCGGAGGTCAGGACACCGATACGCATGCTGCGGAAACCTTTGCAACGTGGGCGGGTGACCGGACCACGTCGTCCGGCTGGAAAACACCCGCAACCCTACCGGCGAGACCTTTGACGCCGCTGGAGCGGACCACGTACTGGACAGCCGAACGCCGGACGGGCCGGAGTATTCCGGCCCGTCCGGCGTCGGAGGACGAGCGCGCAGCGCGGGGAAAGCGCCCCCCGCCGGGAGGGCGCCCCGCCGGAGGCTACGCCGGCTGCTGCGCGGCGGCGACCCGCTCCGCGCGCAGCGCGTCGTACCACCGGTCGTCGGTGGGCGGCAGCGCGTTCACGTCGAGGGCCAGCTTGAGCAGCAGGTCGGCGATGAGGGGGTTGCGGGCGAGGACCGGGCCGTGCATGTACGTGCCGAAGACCGTGCCGTTGTAGGCGCCCTCGGTGCCGTCCCCGGTGCCGTTGCCGTTGCCGAGGCGGACCCGGGCGAAGGGGCGGGCGGCGGGGCCGATGTGCGTGACGCCCTGGTGGTTCTCGAAGCCGGTGAGCTCGGGCAGGCCGAGCTGCGGGTCGATGTCCGCGAGGACGTCACCCACGCAGCGGGCGCCCTCGCCCCGGGTGGAGACCACGTCGAGCAGGCCGAGGCCGGGCTCGCGCTGACCGAGGTCGTTGATGAACTCGTTGCCGAGGATCTGGTACCCGGCGCAGACCGAGAAGACGATCGCGCCGTTGCCGACGGCGCGCTGGAGGCCGCCGTCGCGGCGCAGGCGCTCGGCCGCGAGCCGCTGCGGCCGGTCCTCGCCGCCGCCGATCAGGTAGATGTCGCCGGAGGTGGGCACCGGCTGGTCGCTGCGGACGTCGTAGCGCTCGACCTGGAGGCCGCGCTGGCGGGCGCGGCGCTCCACGACGAGGGCGTTGCCCTGGTCACCGTACGTGGACAGCAGGTCCGGGTAGACCCACACCAGACGCAGGCTGTTGTCGCTCATGCTCAATTGGTCCCTCTGGTCCCTCAGTGGCGGTCGGGGCGCGGTCAGTTGCCGACGCGGCGGCGCAGGTCCTGGAAGGCGGTGTAGTTCGCGATGGTCTCGATGCGGCCCGGCGGGGCCATCTGCACCGCCTCGTCGAGGGTCTCGCAGACGCGGAAGTCCAGGTTCGCGACCTCCAGGCGGACGGCGAGGTCCAGCTTGCGGTCGCCGAGCACGAAGATCGGGTGACCGGCCAGGCGGGTGTAGTCGACGTCCCACAGCCAGGAGGTGTCGGTGCCGTCGGCGCCGCGGGCGTTCACCGAGAGGATCACCGGCGTGGGGGGCGGGTCGATCAGCGAAAACGTTTCGAGCCAGCCCGCCGGGTTCTTGGCGAGCAGCAGCCGCAGGTCGCGGCCCTGGAACTGGACGACGTCGTAACGGCCGGCGACCGCCTGGACCTGGTACATCCGCTCCAGGGCGACCTGCGGGGGCACGCCGAAGACGGCGGCGACGGCGGCCGACGAGGTGGCGTTGGCCTTGTTCGCCCGGCCGGGGAGCTGGAGGTGGATGGGCCAGGCCGAGCCGTGCGGGTCGAGGACGTGGTCGCCGGAGAGGGCCCAGCTCGGCGTCGGGCGGCGGAAGCCGCACTCGCCGCAGTACCAGTCGTCGCCGGGGCGCTGCATGACACCGCCGCAGGCGGGGCACGACCAGGCGTCGTCCTTCCAGGCCTGGCCCGCGGCCACCCACACCACGTTCGGCGAGGAGGAGGCCGCCCAGACCACGAGCGGGTCGTCGGCGTTGGCGATGATGACGGCCTTGCTGCCCGCGAGGCCCTCGCGCCACTTCTCGGCGAGCATGCGGGTCTCGGCGGCGCGGTCGAGCTGGTCGCGCGAGAGGTTGAGCAGGGCGATCGCCTTCGGGTCGACGTCGCGGGCGACGCCCGCTAGGTACTTCTCGTCGACCTCGATCACGCCGAACTTGGCGTCCGAGCCGCCCGCGAGCGCGGAGGTGATGCCCGCGGGCATGTTCGCGCCGAGCGCGTTCGACACGACGGGGCCGCTGGCGCGCAGGGCCTCGGCGATCAGACGCGTGGTGGTCGTCTTGCCGTTCGTGGCCGAGACCAGGACCACGTCCAGGTGGCCCGCGAGCCGGCCGAGGAGCTCCGGGTCGAGTCTGAGCGCGACCTTGCCGCCGATCACCGAACCGCTGCCGCGGCCGGCCGCGCGCGACACCGCCGCGGCCGCCTTGCCCGCCGTCACGGCCAGCTTGGCCCGCGCCGACAGCGACTCTGAGCTGCCAGGGTGTCCTGCCATCGTTCTGGGTCCTCCTTGCGTACGGCGCCGCGCCTGCCCGGCATCGTGTCGGCCCAGCCTATCGAGATCGACTGACAAGCCCGAATCGCACCACCACCTGGAACCGCGGCCCTCCCCGGGACCGTACCCTGGCCGCCATGCGACACGGCACGATCCCGGGCGCCTCAGGGCGCGTACGACCCCTCACCCTGCTCGGCGACCCCGTGCTGCAGACCCCCTGCGCGGAGGTGACGGACTTCGGGCCCGAACTCGCCGCCCTCGTCGAGGACATGTTCGCCACGATGTACGCCGCCCGGGGCGTCGGGCTCGCCGCCAACCAGGTCGGCGTGGGCCTGCGGGTGTTCGTGTACGACTGCCCGGACGACGAGGACACGCGGCACCTCGGGCACGTGGTGAACCCGCGGGTGGTGGAGCTGGACGGCGTGACCGTGCGCGGGCCCGAGGGCTGTCTGTCGCTGCCGGGCCTTGAGGCGGCGACGCCGCGGTTCGACCACGCGGTGGTCGAGGGGGTGACGGTGACCGGGGAGGCCGTGCGGGTGCATGGCACGGGGTTCTTCGCTCGGTGCCTTCAGCACGAGTGTGATCACCTTGCCGGTGGGGTGTACGTGGACCGTGTCGCCGGGTGGCGGCGGCGGCGCCTCCTGCGCCAGGTGGCGCGGGCCCCCTGGAGCTGACCGGGGCTTCGCCCCGGTGGCCCCCCCTTTTTGGCTCGGCGCCGTGGGGGCTGCAGATGGGGCTGCGCCCCTTTCCCCCCTCTTTTGGCGCTTCGCGCCTCGTCCTCAAACGCCGGACGGGCTGGAAAGTCGGTGCTCGCGGTCTCTTGTCCTCCGGCGCCGGACGGGCTGATTCCCCCCGGCCGCTCAGAAGCCCGGGCCGCCCGCTCAGAAGCCCGGGCCGCCCGCGCGGTTGCCTGCTGCTGCCAGGCGGCCCCAGAGGAGGTCTGCCAGGCTGCGGACCAACTGGGCGCGGGAGCAGGGGCGTTCGCCGAGCCACCAGTCGCCCGCCGCGTGCATCATGCCGACGATGCCGTGGCCCCAGACGCGGGCCAGTTCGGCGCTCTCCGGTCCGAGGTCGACCCGCTCCTCGATGACCTCGGCCAGCTCCTCGCCCATGCGCCGCAGCAGGGGGACGGAGTGCAGGCCCACGTCGAAGCCCTCGCCCGAGGAGGCCGCTTCGGACGGATGCATGAGGAAGCGGTAGACCTGCGGCCGGGCCTCGATGGCCGCGAGGTAGGTGTCGAGGGTGGACTCCACGCGCTCCCTGCGCTCGGCGGGGGCGTCCAGGGCCGCGCGCAGCGAGGCGAGCAGCGCGTCCGTGTGCCGCTTGGCGAGGGCCGCGTACAGCCCGCCCTTGTCGCCGAAGTGCCGGTACAGGATCGGCTTGGTGATGCCCGCCTCGGCCGCGATGGCGTTCATCGAGGCCCCGGGCCCGTCACGGAGGACGACGCGGTCGGCCGCCTCAAGGAGTTCGTGCCGTCGTTGCTCGGCGGACCGCTGCTGATCGGTCCGCTGCGTGATCTCCATGAGGTGTTCTCTCCGCCCGTGCGATTCCTGACGCAACGCGCAACGTAACACCCGCGAGTGCCCGCGCAGCGGCCGGATCGAACGCGCTGCCGGGAGTTGACACACGCTACCGGCCGGTAACACACTCCCGTTACCGAAAGTAACGCACCGCGGGTCCGCAGCCTGGAGGGATCATGGCCGAGTTCACCATGGAGCTCAACGACGAACAGAAGGAGGTCCGGGACTGGCTCCACGGGTTCGCCGCCGACGTGATCCGTCCCGCGGCCGCCGAGTGGGACGAGCGCGAGGAGACGCCCTGGCCGGTCATCCAGGAGGCCGCCAAGGTCGGGATCTACTCCCTCGACTTCTACGCCCAGCAGTACTTCGACCCCACCGGGCTCGGCATCCCCATGGCCATGGAGGAGCTGTTCTGGGGTGACGCCGGCATCGCCCTGTCCATCGTCGGCACCGGCCTCGCCGCCGTGGGCGTCCTCGCCAACGGCACCGAGGAGCAGATCGGCACCTGGATACCGCAGATGTACGGCGACGTGAACGACGTGAAGGTCGCCGCCTTCTGCTCCTCCGAGCCGGACGCGGGCTCCGACGTCGCCTCCATGCGCACCCGCGCCGTGTACGACGAGGCGAAGGACGAGTGGGTCCTCAACGGCACCAAGACCTGGGCGACCAACGGCGGCATCGCGGGCGTCCACGTCGTCGTGGCCGTCGTCGACCCCGGACTCGGCTCCAAGGGCCACGCCTCCTTCATCGTGCCGCCGGGCACCCCGGGCCTGTCCCAGGGCCAGAAGTTCAAGAAGCACGGCATCCGCGCCTCGCACACCGCCGAGGTCGTCCTTGAGGACGTGCGCGTCCCCGGCTCCTGCCTGCTCGGCGGCAAGGAGAAGCTGGACGAGCGGCTCGCCCGCGCGCGGGAGCGGGCCGCGCAGGGCGGCGAGCGCGTGAAGAACGCGGCCATGGCGACCTTCGAGGCCTCCCGCCCGGCCGTCGGCGCGATGGCGGTGGGCACGGCCCGCGCGGCGTACGAGGAGGCGCTGGAGTACGCCAGGACGCGCGAGCAGTTCGGCCGCCCGATCATCGACAACCAGGGCGTGGCGTTCCAGCTCGCGGACATGCGCACCCAGATCGACGCGGCGCGGCTGCTGGTGTGGCGGGCCTCCTGGATGGCGGTCACGGGCAGGAAGTTCGAGAACGCCGAGGGCTCCATGTCCAAGCTGTTCGCCAGTGAGACCGCCAAGAAGGTCACCGCCCAGGCGATACAGATCCTCGGCGGCAACGGCTACACGCGCGAGTACCCGGTGGAGCGCATGCACCGCGACGCCGCCATCTACACCATCTTCGAGGGCACGAGCGAGATCCAGCGCCTGGTGATCGCGCGCACGCTGTCGGGGCTGCCGATCCGCTGAGCCGTGTGGCGTGGGGCGGCGGGGTCGGCGGCCCCCGCCGCCGCACGCCCTCTGGTTGGCGTCATGTGCATGCCCGTACGGTGGCCCCGTCGCCGTCCTGCCAAGGAGTGCCCATGCGCGTACGTCCCTTGACCTGGCTGATTCTCGCTGTCGCCGCCACCGCCGCGGTCACCGCCACCGCGCTCGCCCTGCCCGGGGGCGGGGCGAGCGCGCCGGACCACCGCACCGCTGCCGCCGCCCGGCCCGCGGGCAAGGCGCAGCCCGACGCCCGCGACGTGGTGCTCGCCGTGCACGGCGGCGCCGGGACCGCGCTCGACCGGGACAAGACGACCCCCGAGCGCGAGAAGGCGTACCGGGACGGCCTCGCCGAGGCCCTCGGAGCCGGGCAGAAGGTGCTCGACAAGGGCGGCTCCAGCGTGGACGCCGTCCAGCGGGCGGTCATGAAGTTGGAGGACAACCCGCTGTTCAACGCGGGCAAGGGCGCCGTGTTCACCGCCGACGCGGGCCACGAGCTGGACGCGTCGATCATGCGCGGCTCGGACCTGCGGGCCGGGGCCGTCGCGGGCGTGAAGAGCCTGCGCAACCCGGTCCAGGGCGCCCGGGCCGTCATGGACAAGTCCCCGCACGTGCTGCTCGCGGGCGAGGGGGCCGACGACTTCGGCGCCCGGCACGGCCTGCGGACCGTCACCCAGGACTACTACTGGACGCAGGCCCGCTGGGACGCCCTGATGGCCGCCAAGAAGGCCGCGAAGGGCGACAAGAAGGCCGCCGCGTCCCCCGCCGCCCTCGCCGACGCCCAGTCCAAGGGCACGGTCGGCGCGGTCGCCGTCGACGAGCGGCGCGACCTGGCGGCGGCGACCTCGACCGGCGGCCTGACCAACAAGCTCCCGGGCCGGGTCGGCGACTCGCCGCTCGTCGGCGCGGGGACGTACGCGGACAACGGCTCGGTCGCGGCGAGCGCCACCGGCGCCGGGGAGGTCTTCATCCGGGGCGCGGCCACCTCCACGATCGCGCGCCTGATGGAGTTCAAGGGCGCGGGCGTGGCGAAGGCCGCGTACGAGGTGATCGTCAAGCGGCTGCCGGCCCTCGGCGGGGACGGCGGGGTGATCGCCCTCACGCCCGACGGCGTCTTCGACGCGCCGCACAGCAGCCCGGGCATGCTGCACGGCTATCTGACCCGGAGCGGCAAGGTCGTCACGAAGATCTTCCCGGACGAGTCGCCGGCCAACAGCTAGCCACCGGCGCGGCGACCGCGCCCGGGCCCCGGCCTACGCGCCGGGCCGGTACACGTACGGCGTGGTCGTGGCCAGCTCCGCGAAGCCGAGGCGGCGCAGGATCGGGCGGCTCTGGTCGGAGGCGTCGACCTGGAGCAGACGCACGCCGCGGGCGGCGGCGAGGCGGGCGCGGTGGGCGACCAGGGAGCGGTAGACGCCGCGCCCGCGCCACCGGGCGACCGTGCCGCCGCCCCACAGGCCCGCGAAGTCCGTGCCCGGCCGGAACTCGATCCGCGCCGAGCTGACCGGCTCGTCGCCGGCCAGGGCGACCACCACCGCGACCGTGTCCGGCGCGGTGGTGAGCTGGTCGAGCACCTGCCGGCCGAGGGCCGAGCCGTCCGTGCCGAAGGCCCTGTCGTGGGCGGCGACCATCAGCCGCACCCCGGCCGCGTCCGTCACCGGCACCAGCTCGATGCCCTCCGGCGGGGCGGCGTCGAGCGGCAGCGCGTCGACCTCCGCGACCATCACGGTCTCGGGGGGCTCGGGCGTGAACCCGGCCGCGAGGAGCCGCTCGGACAGGTCGGCCGGGCGGTCGTGGGAGTACAGCTTCCACTCGAACTCCCGCCCGAGCGACGTGAAGAAGCGCACCTGCTCGGCGACGGCCGCGTCGGCGGTGGCCGCGTCGAGATCCGACCACAGCACGGCGTTCCAGTCGTGGGCGGAGCCGCCCACGCGCCGGACGACGCCGTCCACCACCTCGACGCGGACGCCGGGCCCGTCGGGGTCCAGGTTCCGCCGTACCTGCTCGTCGTACGCCTGCAGCGTCGCTACGTGATCCATCCGGTCACTCCAGCAGGGGGCGGCGGCCCGGGCAACCGAATTCCGGGGCGCGGCTCAGGCGTGCCAGCGGCAGCGGAGCGCGGCGGTGGTGAAGCCCGGGCCGAACGCGACGGTGTAGCCGCGGGCGCCGGCGGCGGGCGGTGTCGAGTGGGTCCGCTCCAGGACGCGCAGGATGCTCACCCCGCCGAGGTTGCCCTCCTGGGCGAGCGTGTCGGTGGAGTGCCGGGCGTCCTCCGCGCCGAGGCCGAGGGCCGCCGCGGTGTCGGCGATGATGCGTTTGCTGCCCGGGTGGATGACCGCGAACTCGGCCGCGTCGGGGCCGACCCACTCCAGGAGCTGCGGGAGCACGTCGTCCGCGGCGGTGAGCGACTTGCGCGTGGAGTCGAAGTGGAACCCGTCGGCCGTGATCCGGCCGCGCTGGCGGTCCATGCTGTCCGGCAGGACGTACTCGTACGTGTCCTCGATGGCCAGGCCCGGGCCCAGCGGCTCGTCCGAGACGACGGTGGCGCCCGCCGAGTCCCCGAACAGGGCCTTGTAGATCATGGCCTCGATGCCGGTGTCGCTGTGGTGGTAGACGGAGGAGATGACCTCCGCGGCCACCACCAGGACCTTGCTGCCGGGCCGCGCGGCGACCAGGTCCGCCGCCCTGATCAGGGACTGCGTGCCGCCGGGGCAGGCCAGCGTGGTCAGCGCGACGCGGCGCACGGTGGGGCGCAGCCCCAGGCGTCCCATCAGGTGGATGTCGAGGTTGGGGACCGACCAGCCGGTGGTGTGGGTGGTCACGACGGCGTCGATGTCGCCCGCGGTCAGACCCGCCGACGCGAGGGCGGCCGTGGCGGCGCGCTCGGCCATGACGAGGGCGTCCGCGAACGCCGCGGTCGCCCGGTCGTGCACGTCGGCCGAGCCGGAGACGGTGGGGGAGTCGAGGGGGCGGGTGAAGTAGCGGGTCCGGACGCCGCAGTTGCCGATGACACGCAGGAACGCGCCCAGCCGGGGGTGACCGGCGTGGTGGCGACGTATGTCGTCGGTGATCTCTGCGGTGGTGATCTTGTGATCACCGACGACAGTCCGGGGTCTGAGGACAAATGCGGACACGGAGGGGCTCCCACCAGGTGCAGTCGGATGTGGAGGGCATAAGGAAACGTACTGCACCACGTCGAACGTGCGTCCTGTCCTCGCGGTTCCGGCTCGGCCGGGGAAGCCGCGGGGAGCAAGCGGAGGAGCCCGCGACGGCCGTGCCGCGGGTGACGGTGGAGCGGGGGCGGCCGGGGAGCGGGCCGTCCTCAGGTGGAGCGGAGCATGGGGGCGCGCGGGTGCACGCGCTCCCGTCCGGGGTGGAACACCAGGATCATCATGCGGGCGCCCGGCGCCGTCAGCGGCTGGGCGGCGCACATGGTGACCCAGCCCGGCCCCTTCTCGGCGTGCAGCAGGGGCCGCTCGTCGCCGTCGGGGTGGGGGTAGGGCTTGTCCGCGCCGTACAGCGGGGCGGCCAGCGGGTCGGCGAGGACCTCCTTCTCGATCTGCTGGAGCGTTTCGTCCTCCGGCCGGGTGGCGAGGGCGCCGCGGAGCTGGGGCAGCAGCATGGGCGCCCAGTCCGTGCTCCAGTCGAGGAGGATCTCGCGGGCCACCGGGCTGAGGACCATCCAGCGCATGATGTTGGGCGGGACCTCGCCGTCGGGGAAGACGGCGGCGCAGGCGTCGTTGTAGACGAGCATGTCCCAGGAGGCGTCCGTGACGTACGCGATGTGCGAGATGCCGTTGACGGCCTCGCGCCAGACGCCGGGCACCTCCTTGCCGGACGACAGGTGCAGCGGCCCGGGCGGGTCCTGGAGCAGGGCATACCGGCACAAGGACACCCATTCCTGCTCGTTCAGCCCGAAGAGGCGGGCCACGTCGCGCAGGAGGGCGGCCGGCGGGTTGGGGTAGTTGCCGGACTCGAGGCGGTGGTACGTGCCGAGCGTGCGGTGCAGGAGCTGGTCCACCTGGTGCTGGGAGAGCCCCGGGGCGCGTCTGCCCTGCCCCGTGGAGCGGACGAACCCGTGCGATTCAGGGGCGATGAGGGCGCGTCGTTCGCGGAGCAGAGCGCGCAGCGCCGTCTTGTTCATGGTGGGTAATCCCTCTTCGTACACGCCGAGTTGAGCGTCAGCAGTCTAAATATTCGCATCATCTTTGGGCATAAACATTGCCTGAAGAAAACGATCAGCTCATGCGGCATCATGGAGTACGCGGGGCCACCGACCTGCAGGTTTGATCGTCGGTGGGCTCGCGGGCACAACTCAGGGGCATCCTGTCCGGGGAGCGTGAGAATGGCTGAAATTCCTCGGCGTCGGATACCCCCTAGGCCTACGGGGTCGTAGCCGGGTGGTGCGCGGGACCGGTTGTTCGTATTCCGATCTGTGTGGTCGGAAACTGAGCAGTGTGTACCCGCGTGGCAGTTACCGCCCGGTTCGGTTCCTGGGTTCACTGGCTGCGGCCGGTGCCGTCACTCGCCATTACGTAGCGGCCACGGTACCGGCCGCCCCGTGCTGTTCCGGGCGGTCCTTGTGGCTGATATGCGCTCAAGAGGCCTGAGGCGTTGTCCCGTTCCGCTGTTCCCCGCCGTCGCGCACGCGTACCTGTTCCTCCGCCGTGGCCAGGATTTCCGTGACCCGCGCACCGAACCGGACGTCGCACGCGTGCGGCCGGCCGTCCCGCGCCGCGGTGACGAGCGCGCTCACCGCTGACCGAAACGCGTCGCCCGAATCGCCCCATCCTGTCTCCCCGAAGGCCTGCGGGGACACCGTCCCGCGCTCGCCGCGGAACTCCAGCGTCACGCCCGTGGCCCGCTCCGGCGCGCGCAGCGTCAGCGTGGCCGTGCTCGACGCCCCGCCCGCGTGCCGCAGGACGAGATGGACCGTGTCCGCCGGGCCCGGCGCCGCCGTCACCGACGTGATCTCGCCGAGCACCGCCGTGAGCACGGCCAGCGCGTGCGGCCCGACGTCCCACAGGCCGCCCTTGCTGGCCCGCCACGGCGAGTCGAAGGCGCCGGTCCCGTCCGCCGCGAAGAACGAGCCGTACCAGTCGGCGCGGCCGGTGAACCACGGCCCCTCCGCGGCCCGCTCGGCCAGCCAGTCCGCCATGGGCGGGGCGAAGCGCAGCGTGAAGAAGACCACGGACGCGACCCCGGCGCCCTCCGCCTCCGCCGCCAGGGAGCGCGCCGCGGCGGCGTCCGTGGCCACCGGCTTGTCGAGGAGCAGGTGGCAGCCCGCCCGCGCGGCCCGGGCCGCGAGCGGCGCCTGGACGTCCGGCGGCACGGCGAAGGCCACCGCGTCGCTCGCCGCGAAGAGCGCGTCCACGTCCTCGTACGCCGTGACGCCGTGCGCGGCCGCGAGCGTGGCGGCGGCCTCGGGGCGGCGGCCCCAGACGCCCGACAGCTCGGCGTCCGGGTGCGCGGCGAGCGCCGGCGCGTGCGTCGCGGTCGCCCATGGTCCCGTGCCGATCAAACCCACACGAAATCTGGTCATGGCCGCAGTATGGCGGAGGGGTGCCGGGCGCCTCGCGGGCCGGGTCGGGGCGGCCGGTGCGCCGGGACGGGCGACGATCTTCGCGGGGGTGCCGGGGCGCCGCGCGGTTTCGCCGCGGCCCTCCGGCGACGACTCTCGGCCAAAAGGTACGGACCTTACGCGGAGGCATCGGCGGAACACCCGAGGAAGCGGCGGCGGGGGGCGCGGAACCCGGCCGATTTCTCGACGTTCCGTCAACTCTTGGCCTACGAATGGTAATTCGGCGCGCGAGGTGAATTCCCATTCACTTCCGACCTGCGGAAGGTGCGCGCGATACGCGGGCTCGATGTCTCGAATGTCCAGGAATCTCCGCCGTCCGGTGCGGTGGGGGCGCAGGGACCGTTGCGTCCTGTGCCGCTGTCCGTGGCCCGTGCGGCGCCCGCCGCATACGCTCGGACCGGGCCGCCCGAACCGAGTCGCCAGCGACGGAAAGTGACGACATGACCAGCTCCACGCCGCGCCCGACGGCGCCCGCCACGGGCACCGGGCGCCGTGACGCCGAGGCGACGAAGGCCGCCATCGTGCGCGCCGCCCGGCACCTGCTCGCGCGGCACGCGCACGCCGACATCACGCTCAAGGCGGTGGCCGAGCGCGCCGGGGTGAGCGCAC
The DNA here is from genome assembly GCF_030010595.1 of Streptomyces sp. CC224B. Lineage (NCBI taxonomy): Bacteria > Bacillati > Actinomycetota > Actinomycetes > Kitasatosporales > Streptomycetaceae > Streptomyces > Streptomyces sp. CC224B. The sequence continues at coordinate 29,646 of NZ_JASCXL010000047.1, forward strand.
CCCTGGTCCTGAAGTACTTCGGCAACAAGGACGCGCTGTTCGCGCGGATCATGTCCTTCGAGGCGGACGCCGCCGCCGTCCTCGACGCGCCGCTGGAGGACCTCGGCCGGCACATGGTCCAGCACCTGCTGACCAGCCAGGCCGAGCAGGGCGCCGACCCCCTCCTGCGCATCGTCTTCGCGCCGCTGCACCGCGAGCACGGCTACGTCCTGCGCGCCAACTTCCGCACCCAGGTCGTCCGCAGGCTCGGCGAGCGCCTCCCGGGACCGGACGCGGGGCTGCGCGCCGAGCTGGCCGTGGGCATGCTGCTCGGCCTCGGCGTGATGTACGGCATCGCGCGCGGCCCCCACCTGCGGGCCACGGCGATAGCCGAGATCACCGACCGGTACGCGCCCGCCGTGCAGGCCTGCCTGACGCCCGGGTGACCCCGGCGCCGGCGGGCGCGGCGCCCCGGTGCACCACGACGACCGCGGCGAGCCCGGCCGCGAGGCCGAGTACCGTCTGCGCACCGAACGGCTCCCCGAACATCGCCGCGCCCCACAGCGTGGTCACCGGCGCCATCAGGAACATCAGCGTGTTGACCCGCGTGACGCCGCCGCGCCGCAGGATGAGCCAGTACAGGCCGTACCCGCCGAACGTCGGCAGGACGACGAGCCAGCCCACCGCCGCCCAGAACGACGCCTCGGCGGGCGGCGCCGCCGCGCCGAGCGCGAACGCCAGGGCCGTGAACACGACGGCGCTGGTGGCGCAGTGCACGGTCAGCGCGACCCGGGGCGTGACCGGGCACCCGCGGCGGTCCAGGAACGTCGCCGCCACCAGCGCGAGCATCCCGAGGAACGGCACGCCGTACGCCCACCAGGGCGCGTCGGTGCCCGCCGCCGCGTCCGCCGCCGTGACGACCACGACGCCGGTCAGGCCGAGCGCCAGGCCGAGCCACTGCGTCCGGGAGACGTACTGGCCGAGCAGCGGACCGGCGAGGGCGCCGGCGACCAGCGGCTGGGTGCCGTCGATGAGGGCGGTCGTACCGCTGGAGACGCCGAGCTGGATCGCGTAGTACACGGTCAGCAGATAGCCGCTCTGCGACAGGGTGCCGATCACGACCTGCCGCCCGAGCGCCCGGGCCGTGAGTCCCCGCCAGGACGCCGTGGCCGCCGCCCACGCCACCAGGACCGCGGCCGGCGGCAGGAACCGCCACATCAGGACCGTCGCGGCGTCCGCGCTGCCCGCCCCGAGCTTGGCCCCGATGAAGCCGGAACTCCAGGTCACGACGAACGCGGCGGAGAGCAGGACGTGCACGGGACGCCTCCCGGAGGTCGCGGCGAGTAGACCGATCGGTTTACCTTCCGTCGTCGAGTATACAGATCGGTCTACTATGGGTGGCGTGACGGAACACCAGCGGCAGGAGGAGCGGGCGGACGGCCCGCGGCGCGTCGCCATGACGCCCGGGGCCCGGCGGGTCCTGGAGGCGGCCGGGCGGCTGTTCTACGAGCGCGGGATCAACGCCGTGGGCGTGGACCTGGTCGCGGCCGAGGCGGGCGTGACGAAGAAGACGCTGTACGACCGCTTCGGCTCCAAGGAGCAGCTCGTCGTGGAGTACCTGGCCGACCGGGACGAGCGCTGGCGCGCCTTCCTCGCCGGGTACCTGGACCGGGCGCGGACGCCGCGCTCCCGCGTCCTCGCGGTCTTCGACGCCGCGCGCGACTGGGCCGGGACGCACCTGTCCCGGGGCTGCGGCATGGTCAACGCCCACGCGGAGATCGGCGACCCCGCGCACCCCGCCTACGCCGTGATCGCCGGGCAGAAGGCCTGGACGCTCGCGCTCCTCACCGACCTGGCCCGCGAGGTGGCGCCGCACCGGGCACCCGGACTGGGCAGGACGCTGACGCTCCTGCACGAGGGCGGGCTCGTCGCCCACGGCATGGGGATCTTCCCCGACGCGCTCGGGCACGCCCGCCGGGAGGCGGAGGCGCTGCTGCGGGCGGCCGAGAGCGAGGGCTGACGGCGGCGACCGCGCCGCGGCGCGCCGCCCGTGCCGGGCCCTGGGGGTCCTGCCCGTGCCGGACCTTGGGCAAGGGCGGCCCGCACCCGCGTTGAGCAACGTGTGCACATGTGTTGAGCAAACCTTTACGGATGGCCGGAATCCGACGCTCCGGGCACCCCCGCGCCCCCCTCGGGCGCGGGCGGGGCCGGGCGCGCGGCCATGGCGACCTCTTGACCTTCGCCCGCGCGCGGCCGAAACCGGACGGGTCGGGCGGGTGCGCGGGGGCGCGGACGCGTTGACCGCAGGGGAGCGGAGGCGGAGTCTGGGCATATAGCTGCTACATACAATTACTTTGTGGGAGGGAGCCTCATGTGCGGCATCACCGGCTGGGTCTCGTTCGACCGTGACCTGCGCACCGAGGGCCGGGTCCTGGACGCGATGACGGAGACCATGGCCTGCCGCGGCCCCGACGACCGCGGCGTCTGGGCGGAGGGCCCCGCCGCGCTCGGCCACCGCCGCCTGGCCATCATCGACCTGCCCGGCGGGCGCCAGCCCATGACCGCCGCGACACCGGGCGGCACGGTCGCCCTGGTCTACTCCGGCGAGACGTACAACTTCACCGAGCTGCGTGCCGAACTCGCCGGGCTCGGGCACGCGTTCACCACCGACTCCGACACCGAGGTCGTCCTGCGCGGCTACCTTCAGTGGGGCGAGGCGGTCGCGGAACGGCTCAACGGGATGTACGCGTTCGCCGTGTGGGACGGCCCCAGGCAGCGTCTGGTCATGGTGCGCGACCGCATGGGCATCAAGCCCTTCTACTACCACCCGACCTCCGACGGCGTGCTCTTCGGCTCCGAGCCCAAGGCGATCCTCGCGAACCCGCTGGCCCGGCGCCGCGTCACCGCCGACGGGCTGCGCGAGGTGTTCGCCTTCGTGAAGACGCCGGGGCACGCCGTCTGGGACGGCATGCGCGAGGTCGAGCCCGGCACGGTCGTCACCGTCGACCGCGAGGGCACGCGCACCCGCACGTACTGGCGCCTGGAGACCCGGCCGCACCCGCACGGCCGCGACGAGACCGTGGCCACCGTGCGCTCGCTGCTCGACGACATCGTGCGCCGCCAGCTCGTGTCCGACGTGCCGCGCTGCGTGCTGCTCTCCGGCGGCCTCGACTCCTCGGTGATGTCGGCGCTCGCCGCCCACCAGCTCAAGGACGCGGGGGAGACGCTGCGCAGCTTCTCCGTCGACTTCGCCGGCCAGAGCGACCACTTCGTCGCCGACGAGCTGCGGCCCACGCCGGACTCCCCGTACGCCCACGACGTGGCGCGCCTCGCGGGCACCGACCACCGCGACATCGTGCTCGACGCGCAGGCCCTCGCCGACCCCGAGGTGCGCGCGAAGATGCTCACCGCCCGCGACATGCCCGTCGGCTTCGGCGACATGGACGCCTCGCTGTACCTGCTCTTCCAGGCGATCCGCGAGCACTCCACGGTCGCCCTGTCCGGCGAGTCGGCGGACGAGGTCTTCGGCGGCTACCTCCAGTTCTTCGACGAGGAGGCGCGGCGGGGCACCACCTTCCCCTGGCTGGTGCGGCACGCCGAGACCCTCGGCGACGACACGGGCGTGCTGCGCCGCGACGTCCTGGACACCCTGGACCTGCCCGCGTACGTCGGCGACAGCTACGCGGGCGCCGTCGCCGCGGTCGAACGGCTCGACAGCGAGAGCGACTTCGAGTACCGCATGCGCACGATCAGCCACCTGTACCTGACCCGGTTCGTCCGCGTGCTGCTCGACCGCAAGGACCGCGCGAGCATGGCCGTCGGCCTGGAGGTGCGGGTGCCGTTCTGCGACCACCGCCTCGTCGGCTACGTCTACAACGCGCCGTGGGCCCTGAAGACCTTTGACGGCCGGGAGAAGTCGCTGCTGCGGGAGGCCGCCGCGGACCGGCTGCCGAAGTCGGTGTACGACCGCGTGAAGAGCCCGTACCCCTCCACGCAGGACCCGAAGTACGCCTTCGCGCTCCAGGAGCACGCCAAGGACCTGCTGGCGCGGCCCGGCCACCCGGTCTTCGACCTCGTCGACCGCGAGGCGCTGCGGCGCCTCGCCCACCGGGAGGCGCCGCAGATCCGGCAGGCCTCGCGGCGCGGCCTGGAGCGGGCGCTCGACCTGGCCGTCTGGTTCGACCTGTACAAGCCCGAGGTCGCCCTGGCCTGACACCGGCCGGACGAGGGGCGGGCCCGGCGGGCGTTCGCGCCGCCGGGCCCGCCCGCGCGGGTCGCCGTCCCGCCTCAGGGACCCGGGCCCCCGGGGGCCCTGTCAGGGCCCGGTCGCCGGGGACCTCGGTCAGGACCCGGTCGCCAGGGTGTCCAGGAACCGTTGCAGCGCGGGCGTCGACGAGGCGTCAAGGCGGCGCCGCACCGGCGGTACGGCCGCGCCCCGCCGCAGGCTCCCGGGCCCGCGCGCCTCGGCGCCCCGCCGGACGTGCCCGGCCGCCACGCGGCGTATGAACTCCGCGACCGTGAGGCCGAGTCCATCGGCGTGCCGCCGTACGGCGTCGTACTCGTCGGGTGGGAACAAGACCTGCACAGGCTTGGCACCGTCCATGGACGCATGATGCCGCCCTCCCCGGTCCCGCGCGGAAGGGTTGTCATATTGCCCTCGAAGGGGTGGCGCGCGGGGGAGCGGTCGCGCGGGTCGCCCGGCGCGGCGATCGCGTGTGTTGCGCAGATCACACGAGATCGGAAGGGCGCGAGGGAACGGGCCTCCCTATTTCACCGTTGAACTAGGTGAGGGTCCCGACCGCGATTCCCCCGTCCGGCCGGGGCCCTCACCTCTGTCCGCCGCCCGGCCCCGCCCCGTGCGGGCCCCCTCCCCGGCGGGTCCCGCCCGGCCGCCGTGGGGGCCGCCTGGCCATCGCGCCGGGAACGCCCTAGCTTCGGTGCCGTGACGCTCGACGATCTCCGTGTTTTCATCGCCGTCTGCCGCGCCGGCAGCCTCAGCGCCGTGGCGCGCGACCTGTCCTGTACGCAGTCGGCGGTCAGCCAGCACGTCAAACGCCTGGAGCGGGAGCTCTCCGTCAGCCTCCTGGAACGCCACGCGCGCGGCGTCGTGCCCACGTCGGCGGGGCGCATCCTGCACGCCGCCGCGTCCGACGGCATCGGCGGCATCGACCTCGCGCTGCGCCGCCTGCGCGACCTGGTCCGCGGCGAGAGCGGCTGGGTGCGCGTCACCACGGGCGCCACCACCGTGCGGCACTTCATGGCCGACGCGATCGTCGGCTTCCGGCGGCGCTACCCGCAGGTCACGCTCGAGTTCCAGACGGCGAGCTCCAGCCGCGCCTGCTTCGACGCGCTCGCCGCCGACGACCTGGACCTGGCCTGGGTCACCATCGGCGCGCCCGTGCGCGGCATCGAGCAGCGGCCCGTCGCCGATCTGCGCTGGGTGCTCGCGGTGACCCCCGACGACCCGCTCGCCGCCAAGCGCCGCGCCTCGCTCGCCGACCTCGCGTCCGCGCAGCTCATCCGGCCCCCGGAGGCGTCCAGCTCGCGCACCCAGCTCGACGCGGCGCTCGCCGCGGCGGGGCTGTGCCCCGAAGGGCACACCAGCGTCGCCGACTGGGACACCGCGCTGCTGCTCACCGAGCTCGGCGTCGGTCAGGCCGTCGTGCCGGAGCTGCCCGGCTGGCGCGAGACGGGCCCGCCCGGGCTGCGTCTCGTGCCGGTGCCGGAGCTGCCGAAGCTCTCCGTCGGCTGGGCCGTGCGCCGCTGGGACGCGCTGAGTCCGCTGGCCCGTGCCTTCGCGGACACGGTGGCCGCGGACTGCGCGTCGGGCGGCGGGGGCGCGGTGCCGCCGCAGGTGCGCCCCGGTCAGGGGGCCAACCGCGCCGCGCGCGTCTGAAGGTGGCGGACCTCGGGCCCGCTGAGCGTCGCCCGCGCCGCCGCCAGGTACGCGGCGCGAGCCCCCTCGGTGTCGCCCGCCTTCTCCAAGAGGTGCGCGCGGACGGCGTGCAGCCGGTGGTGGCCCGCCAACCGGTCTTCCAGGTCGGCGAGTTCCGCGAGCCCGGCGCGCGGCCCGTGCACCATGGCGACGGCCACCGCCCGGCCGAGCCCGGCCATCGGCTCCGGGGAGCGGCGCACCAGCACGTCGTACAGGGCGAGGATCTGCGGCCAGTCGGTGTCCTCGGCGCGCGCCGCCTCGACGTGCAGCGCGGTGATCGCCGCCTGGATCTGGTAGGCGCCGGCCGGGCCCTGCCGCAGCGCCTCCTCCACCAGGGCGGCGCCCTCGGCGATCGCGCGGGCGTCCCACCGGGTGCGGTCCTGCTCGTCCAGCGGGACCAGCTCGCCGTCCGGCCCGGTGCGGGCGGCGCTGCGCGCGTCGGTGAGCAGCATCAGGGCGAGCAGGCCCGTCACCGCGCCCTCGCGCGGCAGCAGCCGGCGTACGGCCCGGGTGAGCCGGATCGCCTCGCGGGCCAGGTCGGCGCGGTGCAGGGCGGCGCCGGACGTCGCGGTGTAGCCCTCGTTGAAGACGAGGTACAGCACCTGGAGGACGGCGGCGAGCCGCTGGTCGCGGTCGACGGGCCCCGGCCGGCTGAAGGGCACGCCCCGCAGCTTCTGCTTGGCCCGGCTGATCCGTTGGGCCATCGTCGCCTCGGGCACCAGGTGCGCGCGGGCGATCTCGGCCGTGGTCAGGCCGCCGACGGCCCGCAGCGTCAGGGCGATCTGCGCGGCCGGGGTGAGCGCCGGGTCGCAGCACAGGAAGAGCAGCGTGAGCGTGTCGTCCTCGGACGGGGAGCGGCTCTCGCCGGGCGCCGGGGCGGCGGCGTCGCGGGAGGCGAGCCGGACGGCGTTCTCCTCGCGGCGGCGCCGGGCCTCGTCGGCGCGCAACTGGTCCACCAGGCGCCGGGACGCCACCCGGATCAGCCAGCCGCGCGGGTTGTCCGGCACACCGCGGTCCGGCCACTGCCCGGCGGCGGCGAGCAGCGCCTCCTGCACGGCGTCCTCGGCCTCGGCGAAGTGGCCGTGGCGGCGCACGAGCGCGCCGAGGACCTGCGGCGCGTGCAGGCGCAGCAGGTCCTCGACCGCGCGGGAGCGGTTCACCCCGGGGTCCCGGAGGCGCTCAGCCGACGTCCCCGCCGTCCGCCTCCTGCACCGGCCGGATGACGACCGGCGGGTTCGGGGCGCCCTCGGGGCACGGGCACGCGGCGATCCGCGCGGCGATCTCCGTGACCCGCTCCAGGCTCTCGCACTCCAGCAGCCAGTACCCCGCGAGGACCTCCTTCGTCTCGCCGTACGGGCCGTCCGTGACGACCGGGCGGCCGTCCTCGCCCCGGGCGACCAGGCGCGCCTTCGCCGGCTCGGTGAGACCCTGGCCGTCGACGAGCTCACCGGACTCGGCGAGGTCGTCGTTCACGGCGCTCATGAAGGCGAACATCGCCTGGAGCTCCTTCTCGCTCCAGGCGGGGCTGTGCTCGGAGGCCTTGCCGCTCATGGCGTCGTAGTCGGCCTGCGCGCCCTGCACCATCACCAGGTACTTCATGTCGCACTCCACTCCTCGGCTGTGTGATCGCCCTCGTGGGCAACTCTCACAGGAGACGTCGGAGCGGATGACCGCGTCTCGACACTGTCCCGGAATTTTCTTTCTCGCATGGTCTGCCGCCGCCGCGGTCCACCGCAGTCCACTGCGGTCTGCCGTGGGCCGTCGTGAGCCGCCGCGGGCCGTCCGTCGCGCTCCGTCGGGCCGTGGGGCGCGGTGGCCCCCGTGCGTCACCCGGGCGGCGCACCCCACGCGCGGCCCCCGGCGGCCGCCCGGACAGTGGGAGGCATGCGTGCCTGGTGGGAGACGGTGGCGGGGCGGCTGCCGCGTGCCGGGCGCGTGGTCCTCGCGGGGCTGCCCGGGCTCGTGGCCGTGGTGACGCTCGCGCTGTGCGCGGTGGGCGTGGAGCAGGCGGCCGACCACGACGGACGGCGGCGCGCCGACGCGGCCCACCGCGCCCCGCGGCCGGCCATCGTGCCCCGCGCGCGGTGGCTCGGCGACCTCCGCGCGAGCCGCCCGCCGAGCACCCGCCCTCCCGGGGCCCGTCCGCCGGGCAGCCGTCCGCCGGGTGGCCGCCCGCCGATCCGCTACGACGGTCCCGTCCTCGCCGTCTTCGTGCACCACACGGACTCGCCGAACGGGTACGACTGCGCCGACGCGCCCCGCATCATCCGCGCGCTGGCCGCGGGCCAGACGGAGGCCCGCCTCTTCGACGACATCGGCTACAACTTCCTCGTCGACCGCTGCGGCACCATCTACGAGGGCCGCGCGGGCGGCGTGGACCGCCCCGTGGTGGGCGCGCACACCCAGGGCTTCAACCACCGTACGACGGGCGTCGCCGCGATCGGTACGTTCACCGCGGGCACCCCGGTGCCGCGGCCGATGACGGAGGCCATCGCCGCGCTCGCCGCGTGGAAGCTGGGCCTCGCGGACGTGGACCCTCGGCACCGGTCCCACCTGGTGTCCAGCAACAGCGGCAGCCGGTTCCCTGCGGGCACCCGCGCCGAGTTCGACGCGGTGGCCGGCCACACCGACGGCTACACCACCACCTGCCCGGGCGCCGCGCTGCGCGCCGAACTGCCCGCGATCCGGGAGCGGGCCGCGCACCTCCAGGGCCGCACGGACGCGCGGGCGCGGGCGGTGGGGGGTCGCTAGGGGGCCCGGGCGCCTCAACCGGCCCGCCGGCGCGACACGTTCACGCGGCAAGCAGGCAAGCAGGCAAGCAGGCAGGCGGGTCGGGCCGGGCGCCCGAGCGCCCGGGAGCCATGGCCGGGGAACCGGCTCGGCCGCCCGGCCGGTCGGGGTGCCGGGGGCGGCTCAGGTGCCGGAACCGGTCAGGCGGGCGGCGATGGTCCTCGCGCACTCCATCGACTCGGCCCGTGTCGTGTCCACCTCCAGGTCGTAGCGCACTCCCTGGTGCACCACGTGCGCCTGCGCGGCGGCCATGCCCGGGGCGCGGTCGCCGCGGGCGACCTCCCGGCCCGCGGCGACCGCGCTGTCGCACCGCACGCCGACCCACAGCGCGGACACGTCACCCAGGGCCTTCAGCCACCGCTGCTGGGACGCCGCTCCGCCGAGGAAGACGTCGTCGACGATGACGCGGGCGCCCGCGCGGACCGTCTCCGCGACGCCCTGCCGCCACGCCGCCTCCAGCGTCAGGAAGTCCTCCCCGATGCTCACCTCGCCGCCGGTCCCGATGGTGATGCCCTCGTCCGCCGCCCGTGTCCGCGCGGGCAGGGCGTCCACGAACGCGTCGCAGCCGAACGCCAGCCAGGGGTCCGGGAGGACGGCCTGCAGGCACCGCACGATGCCCGACTTCCCTGAGCTGGAACCGCCGTTGAGGATGGTCATCCGAGTCGTCACCCCGTCACCCTAGGACGCCGTACGCCTCCCTTTCACCGTCTTTTCGGGGCGGACGTGGCGACACGGCGTTCAAACGGAAGGTGAACGACGCGATTTCTGCCCGATATCGGGCAGAAATCTGGCACTTCCGCGATGCCCGCTCCTAGGGTGAGGGTCCATGATCGTCGTGGCCACCCTGTGGGCCTCTCCCGTGGGCCTCTTCCCCGACGGGCGGGACGCCCCCCCGCCGCTCCCGGGTCACGACACCGCCTCGCCGACCGGTGCGGCGTACCGAAAGGGACAGGAGACATGAGCGAACTTCCCGACCACGTCGACGCCGTGGTGTTCGACTGCGACGGCCTGCTGGTCGACACCGAGTCCTGCTGGTCCGTCGCTGAGTCGGCCCTCTTCACCGCGCACGGCCGCCCGTTCGGCCCGGAGCAGAAGGCGCTCGTCCTCGGCCGCACGGTGGAGGACGCGGCGGACGCCATGGCCGCGTACTTCGGGCGGCCCGGCGCAGGCGCCGAGATCGCCGCCGAACTCCTCGAACGGGTCCGCGGGGAGCTGGCCGGGGGCGCCGCGGCCATGCCGGGGGCGGTGGACCTGGTGCGGGCCTGCCGGGCGGCGGTGCCCGTCGCCGTGGCCAGCAACAGCCCCAGGGAACTGCTCGACACGGCCCTGGAGTCGGCCGGTCTCGCCCGGTACTTCCCGTCCACGTTCGCCGCCGACGAGGTGCGCTCGCCCAAGCCCGCGCCGGACCTCTACCTCGCGGCGTGCGCCGCGCTCGGCGCGGACCCGGGGCGTTCGGTCGCCTTCGAGGACTCGGCCACGGGCGTCGCCGCGGCGCGCGCCGCCGGGCTGCGCGTGGCGGTCGTGCCGTCCCTGCCCGGGGCGGACCTCGACCACGACTGGCGGGGCCCGAGCCTGGCGGCACCGGAACTCCTGCGCTGGGCCGGGCGGTTGCCGCGCCGCGCGGGCCTCAGAAGGCCCTGATGCGCCGGACGGTGGCGGCGGCCGCCCTCGCGGCGCCGATACCGAGGGTCGTGGCGGCGGCGTGGTCCCGCACCCGCGCCGCCCTCGGCCGCCGCGCGAGCTCCTCCCGGGCCGCCCGGGCGGCGGCCCGGTGGTTCCGGCCCTCCGTGACCGCGACGCGCAGGAGGTTGGCCAGGCTGGCGACGCCTCCCGTGGCCGTGTCGGTCAGGAGGAGGCCCATGTCGATCGCCGCGGCCAGCGCGGCCTTCCTGGCCTCACCGGCCCGGCGCTGCGCCTGGTTCGCCGCTCGCTGTGTCGCGCTCGGCTTGCTCTTCATGCGCTGCCCCCGAGGAGAGAAGCCCAGTGTCCACCCGGTGGGGCGGCCTGTCGCGGGGCGCCGGGGCGGTCCGGCAGAACGCCGTAGCGGACCGGACAGGAAGGAGCGGAGCGCGTACGGGGGCGCCCGGAGGGCGCATGCGCGCGGCCCCGCGCCCCGTCAGCAGGCGCTCCGCTCCGGAGGGCGGCTAGCGCTTCGCGGTCGCGTACACGATGAGGTTGTCCACGGGGTGGCCCTGCCGGTCGTACGCGCCGTCGCAGGTGATGAGGCGCAGGGCACGGGCCTCGGTGGCGCCGTAGACGCGGTCGGTGGGGAAGGCCTTCTTGGGGGCGGTCTCCGTGGCGGTGACGCGGAAGTGGACGGTCCTGCCGCGGGCGTCGCGCACGGCGACGTCCGCGCCCACGCGCACCTTCTTCAGGTCGTGGAAGACGGCCCTGCCGAAGCGCGTGTCGTTGTGGCCGATGATGACGGCCGCCCCGCGCTGCCCGGGCACCGCGCCGCCGGTGTACCAGCCCGCCGTCATGCCCTTCTCGGCGGGCGGCACCTCGACCGTGCGGTCCGGGTTGAGGCCGAGCCGCATTAGGGGGCTGCTCACGCCGATGGACGGGACGGCCACGTGGACGGGGGCGGCGGGCTCGGCCGCACCGGCCTGATGCGGCGTGCCCACCGCGTACGTGCGCGCGGCGGAGGGCCGGGTCTCGGCGCCGCCGGACGACCCCTCGGAAGCCGAACAGCCGCCCGCGGCGAGGGAGATGACGAGGGCGAGGCCGCAGGCGACGGACGGACGCCCGCGGAGCCGCGAGGACGACCGGGACGGCGGGCTCTTCGGTGACATGGTGCTCCGTGCGCGGTGGCGCCGCCGCGGAAGGGCGGCACCACCGCGCGTGCTCGGGCCGGACGCTCGGGTCCGGCCGCAGGGAAAGGGTCGCTCCGACCGGAACGCCCCCTGGCGGGGAAGCGGTCCGGCCGGAAGGGCCTGCCCCGGCACGGAGGCCCGACCGGGGGCGGCCTTCGGTGGATGCGAGGGGGCGGCCCGGCCGGATCGCCTTTCGACGGCCGGGCGGTCTTGGCCGGGCGCTCTTGGCCGGTCCGGTCGGCTTCCGGTGGACGGGTGGGCGAGGTCAGCCCTGGACGCCGCCAACTGCACAGCGGCGCAGTGCCATCGTGCCGACGCCCGCGGCCAGGGCGATGCCCGCCGCCGACCCGAGGAGCGCGACGGTGTTGTCGTCGCCGCCCGTCGCGGGGCGCTCACCCGCGGCCACGCCGCCCCGCGGCGCCGGGGCCGTCTTGTCCCGGGGGGCCTTCACCGTGGCCCGCTCGGGCGTTCCGGGGGCGGCGGACGGCTCCGCTGTGGGCTTGTCACCCGCGGCGACACCACCGCGCGGCGGCGCGGGCTTGGGCGCGGTCTCCCGCTGGGCCTGCTCCTTGGCGGCGGCCCGCTTCTTCGCCACGTCGTCCTGGGCTTCCGCGGGCGCCGGCGCGGGGGTGCTCTCGGTGGCCGTGGGCTTCGGCTTCGGTGCCGACTCGGACGCGAAGGCCACGGCGGACGGGGCGCCGAGCACCCCGGCGGCCACGGCGGAGGCGACGACGGCGGCGCGCAGGGAACCGGCGCGGGCGCGCGCGTGGGCGGCTCGGGGGCGGGCGTGGGCGCGGCGGTGGGACATGGTGGGGCTCCGTTCCAGCTCGTGTACAGAGGAGCGCCCGGCGGGGGCGGACACCGGTTCCGCCGGGCACGGTCGCCAGGCTCGCGCGAAGTTATGAGGAACCTGTCAGGTTCCTGTTGGCGTCCGATCAGGGTCCGCGACGACCCGGCCCCCTCGGGGAGACGGCCCACCTCCCACCGGGCAAGGACCAAGGCCCGCGGCAACCCGGCCCTCCCGGCACCCCGGCCTTCCCGGCACCCCGGGGAGACGGCCCACCTCCGGCCAGGCCAAGAACCAGGGACCGCGGCAACTCGCCCCTCCCGCCCGGGAAGACGCCCCACTTCCCCCCGCCAAGAACCAGCATCCGGCAACCCGCCCCCGCACCCAAGAAGCGGCCCCCGCTCCCGGGGAGACGGCCCCTCACCACACACCCTCCTGTCAGACCCCTCTGGCAAAGTGCGCCGCATGACTGATCGCCACGAAGCCTTCCGCGCCCTGCACCGGAGCGGCTCCCCGTTGCTGCTGCCCAATGCCTGGGACCACGCGTCCGCCGCCGCCCTCGCCCGTGCCGGGTTCCCGGCGATCGGCACGACGAGCCTGGGCGTGGCCGCCGCCGCGGGCAAGGCGGACGCCACCGGCTCCACGCGGGAGGAGACGCTGCGCCTGGCGCGCGGCATCGCCCGCCTGCCCGCCCTGATCACCGTCGACGTCGAGGGCGGCTTCAGCGACCACCCGGGCGACGTCGTCGACCTCGCCCGCGACCTGGCGGCGGCGGGCGTCGTCGGGGTGAACCTGGAGGACGGCCGCCCCGACGGCACCCTGGCCGCCGAGGAGGCGCAGTGCGCGCTGATCCGGGCGGTGAAGGCGGCCGTCCCGGAGCTTTTCCTCAACGCGCGCACGGATGCCTACTGGCTCGACGCGGGCGGCGCCCCCGAGGCAGCGCGGCGCGTGACGGCGTACCAAGAAGCGGGCGCGGACGGGGTGTTCGTGCCCGGTCTCCGGGACGAGGCCGTCATCGCGGAGCTGGTCGCCTCCCTCGACGTGCCGCTGAACGTCCTGTACGCCCCGGGCGGACCGGCCCCGGAGCGCCTGGCCGCTCTCGGCGTGCGGCGCGTGAGCACCGGGTCGCTGCTGTTCCGCGCCGCCGTGCAGCAGGCGGTGGACGTGGCCCGGGGTTTTCTGCGCGGCGCCGCGGGCCCCGGCGACGTACTCTCGTACGCCGACGCACAAGATCTCGCGGCGGCCTACGAGCGGCAAGTGCCGGGGGAGGGGCGGTAGTTCGGCCCGGCGGCGGCCCGGGGCCAGGGGTGGGGGGAGGGGTGGATGGCACGCCGGGAGACATCACGCCGTACGCCACGGGCGGCGCGCACCGGCCCGGCCCCTTTGTGGGCGGACCCCAACTACCGGCTCTTCCTGGCCCTGCAGTGCCTGTCCGCGCTCGGGGACTCCTTCTCGCACGTGGCGATCCCGCTCCTCGTGCTGCACCAGACCGGCTCGGTGGCGCAGATGGGCCTGGTCACCGGCCTCACCGGGCTCGCCTCGATCGTCACCGGCCTGTTCGCGGGCGTGGTCGCCGACCGCGTGGACCGGCGCCGCCTGCTCGCGCTCACCGACGTCGCGCGCTGCGCGCTGATCGGCGTGGTGCCGCTGGTGTGGCTGTTCGCGACGCCGCTGTGGCTGCTCTACACGGTGGTGCCGGTCGCCGCGGTGTTCTCGATGCTGTTCCAGGTGGCGTACGTGACCGTCGTACCGGCCATCGTCGGGCCCGGGCAGATCCTCAAGGCCAACAGCCATCTGTTCGGCGCGTACGCGGTCGCGAGCGCGGGCGGGCCGATGCTCGCCGGGTTCGTCGCCGCGGCGTCCGGGCCGGCCGCCGCCCTGGCCATCGACGCCGCGACCTTCGCGGTGTCGGCGGTCGGCATCCTCTTCGTCCGCATGCGGCCGACGGGCGAGGTGCCCGGCGCCCCCGCACGGCCGACGGGCGCCGCCCCGGGCCCGGACCGGGGGAGCGGACGGGACGGCGAGCGGGACGGTCAACCGGACAGCGAGCTGGACGGTGAACCGGACGGGGAACGGTACGGGGAACGGGACGGTGAACGCGGCGGCGTGCGCGTGGAGTTCCTCGCCGGGGCGCGCTTCCTGTGGCGGCACCCGGTGCTGCGGCCGCTGACGGTGCTGCTCGCGCTGGTCACGTTCCTCACCTACGGCCTGACCGACGTCGTCGTCTACCACGTCAAGCAGGGCCTGGGCCACGGGGACTCCACCGTCGGCTACGTCCTGGCCGCGGGGACGCTCGGCACGCTGGGCGCGTCGTTCGCCGTGGACCGGATGCGCCGGCGCCTCGGGTTCGGCCCGAGCTGGGTCGCCGTGCACGTGGCCGCCGGGCTCGCGGTGGCCGCCCTGGGCCTCACGGGGAACGTGCCCGCCGTGGCGGTCCTCGTCGCCGTGGTGCTCTTCTGCACCGGCGTCGCCGGCATCTGCTCCATGTCCTTGCGCCAGGAGGTGACCCCCGGCCACCTCCTGGGCCGGGTCACCTCGGCGTTCTGGACGACCCACAACGCGCTGGGCCCGCTCGGCGCCGCCGCCGTCACCGCGGCGGCCGGGACGTGGGGCGTCGGGCCCGTGTGCCTCGGCGTCGGCGGGAGCGTGGTGGGGGGGGGGCCCCACCCCCCCCCCCCCGCCCCGGGCCGGGCCCCCCCCCCCCCCCCGCGGGGGGGGCGGGCCCCCCCCCGCCGGTGGGGGGCCGCCCCCGGGGGGGGGCCGGTTGCCGCGCGGCCCCCCCCCCGCCCCCGCGACCCTGCCCCCGACCCCGCCCGAGAATCAAACCCTTGATCTCAAGTCGACTTGAGGTCCTACGGTGCCGCTGACAGCGATCACGCGTGAGGAGCGGCACCATGACCACCCACCAGCTACCGGACCTGACCGACACCGAGCTCGCCGCGCAGCCGGCCGCCCACTGGACCGGCGTGGCCTACGAGGCGCTCATCGCCTTCACCCGGGCCCGGCAGGCCGAACTCGGCTTCACGCAGCCGCAGTTCTGGCTGCTGCGCAACCTGTCGCCGCACGACCTGTCCGCCGACGGCCACGGCATGACCGTCGCCGAGCTCCAGCGGGCCATGAGCAGCTACCTCCGGCCCGAGGACGACCTGGCGGCCGATTCCGAGGTGCTGCTGGAGCGCGGCTGGCTCACCCGGGACGACGCGGGGCGCCTGTGGATCACCGAGGCGGGGGACGAGGCCCGCGCCGGCCTCCGGCGGCACGCGCCCGCGATCCGCGCCCGCATCCACGAGGGCATCGACGACGCCGACTACGTCACCGCCCTGAAGGTGCTCCGGCGGATGGTCCGCAACGTCGGTGCCGCCGGTGACGGCAGGGGCTGACGGCGCCGGAGGCCGCCGCGCCGCCGGGCGCCCGGCGGCGCGCGGAACATTCCTCCAAGACAGGCCCGGGCGAGGGCGGCGACGGTGAGGGCGTGCCGAGCCGCGGCCTCTATGACGCGGCCACGACGGGAGGAACAGAACAGTGACCCACGCTGACGACCGAACGACGGAAGCCGCCGACCCCGAAGCCGCTCACCTCGAAACCGCCGACCCCGAAGCCGCCGACCCCGAAGCCGCTCACCCCGAAGCCGCCGACCCCGAAGCCGTCGTCCGGCACCTCTACGGCAGCCTGGCGGCCCAGACGCTGCGGGCGGCCGTCCGGCTGCGCGTGGTGGAGTCGATCGGCGACGACCGGCTCCACGCCACCGACCTCGCCGCCCGGACGTCCACCGCGCCCCAGCCCATGACCCGGCTGCTCCGCGCCCTCGCGAGCCTCGGCGTGCTGCGGGAGCACACCGCCGGGACCTTCTCGGTCACGCCCACGGGCGCGCTGCTCGACCCGGCGCACCCCGGCTCGCTCACGTCCCTGGTGCGCGTGTTCACCGAGCCCGCCCTGCTGCGCGGCTGGGAGCACCTGGACGACAGCGTCCGCACCGGCGACGTGGCCTTCGACAAGGTCTTCGGCACGGACTTCTTCGGCCACCTCAGGGCGCATCCGGAACTGTCCGCCGAGTTCAACGCCGCGATGAGCCAGGCCACCCGGCACATCGCCGCCATCCTCGCGGACGCCGTCGACTTCGGGCGGTTCACGACCGTCGTGGACGTCGGCGGCGGCGACGGGACGCTGCTCGGCGCGGTCCTCAGCGCGTACCCGGCGCTGCGGGGCGTCGTGTACGACACCGAGGAGGGGCTGGCCCAGGCACCCGCGACCCTGCGGCGGCACGGGCTCGCCGAACGCTGCGCCCTGACGGCCGGGGACTTCTTCCGGTCGGTGCCCGAGGGCGGCGATCTGTACCTGCTGAAGAGCGTCGTGCACGACTGGTCGGACGAGCAGGTGGTCACGATCCTCGGCCACTGCCGCGCGGCGCTGCCGCCCGGCGGGCGCGTGCTGATCGTGGAGCCGGTGCTGCCGGACGTCGTCGACCCCGCCACGCCCGGACTCACCTACCTCACCGACCTCAACATGCTGGTGAACGTGGGCGGCCGGGAGCGGACCCGCGCGGACTTCGAGCGGGTGTGCCGCGCGGCGGGCCTGTCCGTGGCGTCGGTGACCCCGCTGACCGAGGGCGACGACGCCCCGTACCACGCCGTCGAGGCCGTGGCGGCCGACGCGCAGGGCCGCGACCGCGCGGGATGCCGTTGCCCTCGACGGGTGAGGCTCACCGGCTCGCACGGGTGACGCGGCGGCGTACTCCCCCACAACGCGGCGGAAGGCCGCTATCAAGGCTCGGGTGACGGAGACGACGACGCACAGCCGCCCGGAGCGCCGGGCGCGCGAGCCTCTCAGGACGGCGGCCGCCCTGTTGGCGGCCGCCGCTCTCGTGTACAACGCCTGGGTCCTGGAGGCCGTCGTCCCGACCGGCCTCGAACCACGTCACGCGTACGTCAGCGAGCTGTACGCGGTGGGCAGCCCCTACCGGTGGTTGTTCGGCGGTCTGGAACTGGTCTGCGCCGCGCTGATCGTCACGGGTGCCGTGGCGGGCGGGACCGCGGCGGCGGACCGGGTGGGGCGGGCCGGGTGGTGGGCGCTCACCGGGGTGGGCCTGTGCTCGACGGCCGACGTCCTGATGCCGATGGCGTGCGCACCCTCCGTGCAGCCGGGCTGCCGCGCCGTGCACCCCGCCCACACGGTCACCAGCGCCCTGGTGCACTGCTGCCTCTTCGCCTGCATGACTCTGCTCGTGTACGCGGCGCGCAGGCGCGGGGAGCCGCGGTCCGTGGCGCGCTGGGGGCCTCTGGTCGGCGCCGGCGCGCTGGTGTCGTCGCTGTGCACGGTGGGGCCGCTGCTCGGGTACGGCGGGTGGCACGGTGTCGCCCAGCGGTGTCATCTGCTGCTGGTCGGGGCGTGGCTGGCACTGCTCGCCCACGGCGCCCGGACCCCGTACCCGCCGCCCGGGGCCCCCGCCCCTCCCCCCACGGCCCGCCGCACCGCACGCGGCCTGTTCCGTGGCGCCCGTGACGTCCATGAGGTCCATGACGTCCATGACATCCGTGACGGACGGCAGACCGGCTGAACCGGCCGAGCTGCCGGTGTCCCACATGCCACTTGTACGCAACAGGCCGCGTGTGTCGGCCGAGGTGGCTGAGCCGCTGCCCGAGCCCCCGGGCGGCCGTGCCCCCTGACCGCGCCGCCCCGACCCGGCGGTGGGAGGAGTCCCGTGGAAGCGTCCCTGCTGTCCGCCCTGTTCGCGGTGGCGGCCGCCGTGGCCAACGCCGCCGGCACCGTGCTGCAACGGGTGGCCGCCCGGACCGTGCCCACCAAGGACGCCTTCAGCCCGCGGCTCGTCCGGCGGCTGGTGCGTGACCGCGCGTGGCTGGCGGGCATCGGCGTCATCGTCGCGGCCGCCGTGTTCCAGGCGCTCGCCCTGGCCTGGGGCGCGATGTCACTGGTCCAGCCCATCCTGGTGCTCGAACTGCCACTCGCCCTGGTGATCGCGCGCGTCTTCGCCGGTACGCCGATGCCTGCGGGGGGCTGGACCGCCGCTCTGCTCACCGGGGTCGGACTCGCCCTTGCCCTGAGCGCGGCGGCGCCCGTCGAAGGGGGGCGTGGCGTTTCCGGCGCCGTGTGGACCGTGGCCCTGCTGGCCGTCGGCGCCGGTGTCGGCGGGTGCACGGCGCTCGCGCTGCGCCGCCCGCGGGGCAAGGCGCGCGCCGCGCTGTTCGGTTCCGCGTCCGCGCTCTGCTACGGGCTCACGGCCGCGCTGATGAACGCCGCGATCGCCGCCCTGGCCGACGCGGGGGTCCGGGGCCTGGCCACCACGTGGCAGACCTACGCGTGCGCGGCGGCGGGCGGCTGCGCGCTGTTCCTGCTGGCCAACGCCATGGAGTCCGGGCCGCTGTTCGTCTCGCAACCCGCCCTCACCCTGGGCGAGGCCGCCGCCAGCCTGGCCCTGGGCGCCGTCCTGTACGGCGACAGCCTGCGGACCGGCTGGTGGATCGCGCCCCAGGCCGCGGGCGCCGCCCTGACGGCCTGGGGTGTCGTACTGCTCGCCGGGCTGCCTGCCGCGACCACACCGTCGGGCGACACCGACACCGAGCGGGTGCCGTGACCCGGCGCCCCCCGCGGAACGGACGGACGTACGGGCCGACGTACGGACGGACGTACGGGCGGACGTACGGGCGGACGTACGGCTCGATGTCCGGGCGTGCGGTGCGCGGGTTCCCGCCCTGCCGGCGGGAACCCGGCACGCCGCGCTCCGTCCGGCGGCTCAGTTCAGCGGGGCCGAAGTGGTGTAGTAGAAGGTCACCTTGGGCCAGCCGCGGGCGGCGCCGATCTTGTTGAGGGCCTCCGCGATCTCGAGCGGGGTGATCTGCTTCGCCGCGGGAGCGTTGTCGATTTTGATGCGGAAGGACATCTCCATCATCGCGTCGATGTCCCCGATACTGGTCGTGCCCCTGAACTCGGTGCCGTCCGCGTAGTCGATGGTCTGCGCCTCGGCGCCACCGCTCTCCTCGGCCGCCTCGGTCTTGGCCGCTTCGGCCGGCGCGCCGTCGGCGGCGCGGGCCGTCCCGGCGGACGCCAGGGCCGCACCCGCGGCGGCGCTGCCCGAGTAGCCGAGCAGGGCGCGTCTGGAAACTCCGGTCATGGTGGCTGTTCCCCTCGTTGGTCACACAGGCGTGGGCCGCACGGGCGTGGGTCACGCAGGCCTCCCCCTGGAGACCGACTGCGATCATAAGGACGCCGATCACCTCGTGGGGCCGAATGAGATCGTCCGCTTCCTGGGCCCCGGGAACCCGACCGGACCCAAGTGCCCCACCGGCACCAGCGGCTCAACTCCGCTCCGACACAAGTGGACTCCGCGTTCCGGTGAGCGGAACCGCGGTGGCCGCAGGTCGGAGCCGTCGGCCAGGGTGATGTCGTACCGGCGCGACCGGGACCGCGAGCCCTCAGCGACACGAACCGTACAGGCCTCGTCCGCCGGCACGCGCAGCACAACGGAACGAGGGAGAACACCATGGGAGACGACAACAACGCGTCCGACTATCTGCGGGAGTTCGGGTACCTGGCGGAGGGTGTCGCTCTCGACACCGCCCAAGGCCGCGCGGCCGTACGGGCCTTGCAGGCGATGGCGCTGCTTCCGGCGTCGGGGGAGCTCGACGACGCCACGGCGGAGGTGCTCGCCCGGCCCCGGTGCGGGGTGCCCGACCGGCGGGGGGCCGGTGAGCCCGGCGGTGCCTCGTTCGTGGCGTACGGGACCGTGTGGGACCACGCCATCCTCACCTACCGCGTCAACAACCTCTCCCCCGACCTCCCGCACGACCGCCAACGGGCGGCCATCACCACGGCGTTCGCCCGGTGGGCCGCGGTCGTGCCCCTGGTGTTCCGTGAGACGACGGGTGAGCCGGACATCGAGATCAGGTTCGGCGCGCGCGACCACGGCGACGGGTTCCCGTTCGACGGCCCCGGCCGGGTCCTCGCCCACGCGTTCTACCCGCCGCCGTACGGGGGCGCGCTGGCCGGGGACGCGCACCTCGACGAGGACGAGACCTGGCAGGAGGGCGTCGCCGGCGCCGGCATCGACCTGCTGACGGTCATGGTGCACGAGCTCGGCCACTCCCTGGGCCTCGACCACACACCGGTGCCGGACTCGACGATGAACCCCTTCTACCCCACGCCGTCGACCCCCGCGGCCGACGACCGCGCCGGCATGCGGTACGTGTACCGGCGCCACATCTGGGTGGCGTCGCTCTACCGCGACGTGCTCGGACGCCGCTTCGACGACGAGGGGTACGACGGCTGGGTGCGCGGCCTGTTCTCGGGCGCGAGCCCCCAGGACGTGGCCCGCGGGTTCTGCTACTCGCACGAGTACTCCGAACGTCTCGCCACCGACCTGTACTTCGCGCTGCTCGACCGCGCCCCGGACCCGGAGGGGCTGGCCGCCTGGCGGCAGCAGTTGCAACAGGGCATGGGCCGGCAGGCGGCGATCGTCGCGTTCCTCGACAGCGCCGAGTACCGGCAGAAGTACCCGGACGACGCCGCGTTCATCGACTCGCTCTACCGGCGCCTGCTGCGGCGCCCGCCGGACGCCGAGGGCTTCGCGCACTGGCGGCAGCGCATGCGCGAGGGCACGCCCCGGCACGAGGTCGCGCGCGGCTTCGTCCTCTCCGAGGAGTACTGCCGCGCCTTCAGCCGGGACCTGTACGCGCACTACCTGCGGCGCCAGCCCGACCCGGACGGGTGGCAGGCCTGGACGGACGGGCTCCGCAACGGCCTCAACCACCAGGACGCGACGGTCGGGTTCGTCTCCTCGCCCGAGTACCAGGGGGCCGTCGAGAACTGGTGGTGAGGATGCGCCCCCTGAGGCTCCGCCGCGCCTCAGGGGGCGCCTCACCGCCCGCCCAGCATCGGCAGCAGCAGCGCCGCCGACCAACTGAAGTTCGGGGAGTTGAGGGGCGCGCCGGTCAGCGGGTCGTAGTTCTCCATCACCGGGCCCCGGCCGGTGAGCCCTCGCGCGTGGGTGAGCAGCCGGCCGGTCAGGGCGCGGGCCTCCCGGGTGTGGCCGTAGCGCCGCAGTCCGGCCTGGGCGAAGTACGCCTGGTCCAGCCAGACGGGCCCGCGCCAGTAGCGCTGCGGGGCGAAGTGGGGCGAACTGCGGGCCACGGTGGGGAAGGGCACGGGCGTGGCGAACTCGTCCGGGTCGGTCAGCTTGTCGCGGACGGCGGCGGCCTGGGCGGGCGACGCGGTGCCGGTCCACAGCGGGGCGGCCCCCTCGATGCCCCGCCCGCGGTCGGTCAGGCGGGCGCCGCCGTCGAGGGCGGTGTCGTGGAACCAGCCGTCGCGCGGGTCGTACATCCGCGTGCGCACGGCCGCGTGGGTGGCGGCGGCGCGGGCCCGCCAGTGCCGCTCCCCCGCCCGGTCGCCCAACTCCCGGGCGATGGCGGCGAGATACGTCTGGTCGGCGGCGAGGTAGGCGTTGAGGTCGACGGACTCCTGGGTGAGCGAGTAGCCGGTCAGGCGTCCCGTGGCGTCCCGGTTGGCGACGACGGCGGCGCCGAGGGCGGCGTCGAAGCGCGGCGCGTTGTCCATGCCGCTCTCCCAGGCGGCGGCGAGCCGCCGCTGCTCCGGGCTGTCGTTGGCCGGGTCGACGGTCGCCCCGTACTCGGCGAGCCCGTCGCGGTCGTGGTCGCGGTTGCGGTACCACCAGGCCTGGTAGGCGGCCAGCTTCGGGTACATCTCGCGCAGGAAGGCGCGGTCGCCGCCGCGCCGGTGGACCTCCCACACCGCCCACGCGGCCAGCGGGGGCTTGCTGTTGCGCTCGTTCCAGTTGCCGCCGCCGTCCGACGGCGCGTTGTAGAACACCGCGTCGGGGATCATCCCGGCGTCCTGCGGCCGGGTGGCCGAGTCCGGCCGGATCTGGTGGTCGGCCATGGCGCGGATCTGGGACCGGGCGAGCCAGGGGTCGAAGCGGGCCGTGCCGACGGCCTGCTTCCAGGTGTCCCAGGCCCAGACGCCGCCGGCGAACCACTTGTACGACATCGAGGGCGTGACGGCGTCGTGCCGGATCCGCCCGGCGGCCGAGCGCCAGTTGGTGACCAGGGTCTCCAGGGCCTTCACCGCGAGGCGGCGGCGCGCGGGCGGCACGTGGCGGGTGACGGCGGCGACGTAGCGCTGCCAGCGTGCCGTGCCGCGCGCGGCGACGGCGTCGGGGCGGGCCAGGACGCGGCGCCCGGCGGAGGCCTCGCGGGCCCGCTCGGCGGCGGTGAACGTATAGCTCTCGGTCCAGTCCAGGGTGCGGGCCGCGCCGGGGGCGAGGCGGAGCGGGGCCGCGAGCTCCGTGCGGTAGGTGTCGCGGCCGAGGCTGGTGCGGACGGGCTCGCGGTGCCTGACCTCGAACCGCTCGGTACCGTCGGTGAGGTAGTCCCACGTCTCGCGGACCCGGGCGAAGCGGACGGCGGCACCGCGCTCCGTGGCAACCAGCTCGGGCGCGTCGCGCTGCGGCCCCTTGTCCGGGCGCAGCAGGGTGCCGGTCCAGCCCGCCGCGAGCGTGCGGGGCGCCCGGCCGGTGTTGTGGACGCGGGCGCGGACCAGCGCGGTGCGGTCGGTGGCGAACCGCAGCTCCAGGGTGAGGGTGAGGCCGCGGAGGCGGTAGGTCTGGCGCAGCAGGCCGGGCAGCGAGGTGAGGCGCGGCGCGCCCCCGTCCGCGAGGCCGAGGGTCCTGCCGCCCTCGGTGAGCCGGATCCGGCTGAAGGACCGGCTCAGCCACCAGGGGTACTCCTGGGCTATGTGGAGCGGCCCCGTGAAGCCGCCGTACGTCGCCGGGTCGTCGGCCTCGGGCAGCGCGTACGCGTGCCAGGCGCCCTGGTCGGCGAAGACGTTGATCCGGTTGAACTCGCCCGGGTCGGCGGAGTCCGGGCTCCCCTGGAGGTCGAGGACGTCGGCGTACGCGTCGGGTCCGCCCGCTCCTCGGGCGGCGGAAGCGGTGGTGCCGTACGGCGTCGGCGTGGGCGGGCGTGCGGTGTCCGGTGGCGGGGCCGCGCTGAGGGTGAGGCCTGCGGCGAGCGGGAGGGCGAGGGCGGACAGGACACGCATGGGGCCTCCGGTGCGGGTGGCTGTGGGGGCGTCGGGACGCGGACGCGGCGGGAGCCTGCAGCGGATCTAGCCACCCGGCATGGACATGAAACCCCTCCGCCCTCCCGTGTCCCCTCCCTCACGGCCGCCCCGTCGGGATCCTCGCTCCCCGGTACATCCCGATTGCCTTCCTAGGGTCCCTAGGATAAAACTAGGACCCCTAGGAAGCGAACGGCGAGGAGGGCGTATGGCGCGGGCCGGGCTGACGGCGGAACGGGTGACGCGTGCGGGTGCCGAGCTGGCGGATGAGGCCGGGTTCGAGCAGGTCACCATGGCGCGGGTGGCGCGGCGGCTCGGCGTGAAGGACGCGAGCCTGTACACGCACGTGCGCAATCTGGAGGAACTGCGCGGCCGCATCGCGCTGTTGGCGGCGGACGAGAAGACCCTCAGGATCGCGGAGGCGACCGCGGGCCGGGCGGGCAAGGACGCGCTGGCCGCGTTCGCCGGGGCCTGGCGGGAGTACGCCCACGAGCACCCCGGCCGCTACGCGGCGACCCAGGCGGGCCTGCGGATCGACCCCGAGCTGGCCGCGCGGGCCCCCGGGCCGCGTCGCGCCGTCGAGCTCACCTACGGCGTGCTGCGCGGCTACGGCCTCGCCGAGCCCGACCTGACCGACGCCGTCCGGCTGCTGCGCAGCACGTTCCACGGGTTCGTCGCCCTGGAGGCCACGGGCGGGTTCGCCCACGAGCGGGCGCCGCAGCGGTCCTGGGACCGCGTGCTCGACGCCCTGCACAGCCTCTTGGAGCGCTGGCCCGCCGCCGGAGAAGGAGACGAAGGAGACCTCGCATGACCACCCCGACCACCCCGACCACCCCGACCACGCCGGACACCCCGGCCGCGCCCACCGTTTCGACCGCCCCGGGCACCCCGGACGCCTCGGAGGCCTCGGACGTCACGACGACCCCGACCGTGGGCAGCCTGCGCGTGGACGGCGCGACCCTGCACTACGAAGTACGCGGCCGGGGCCCGCTGCTCCTCCTGATACCGGGCGGGACGGGTGGCGCGGCCTCCTTCGACGGCGTCGCGGGCACGCTGGCCGCCGAGTACACCGTCGCGGCCTACGACCCGCGCGGCCTGGCCCGCAGCCCGCTCGACGACCCGGCGGCGGAGCAGCGGGTGGCCGAACACGCCGAGGACGCGGCCCGGTTGCTCGACCTGCTCTCGCCCGGCGAGCCCGCCCGGGTGTTCGGCTCAAGCTCGGGCGCGATCGCCGCCGTGCACCTGCTCACCACCCGCCCGGACCGTGTCGCCCGCGCCGTACTCCACGAGCCGCCGCTGGTGGAGGTCCTGCCCGACGCGCCCGCGCACCGGGCACTCATCGCCCGCGTCCAGCGGACGTTCCATACCGAAGGGCTCATGCCGGCGATGGCCGAGTTCGCCGCGGGCCTGAGGGGGGACGCCCCAGCCCCCGAGCCGCAGCCCCGGCTCGCCCTGCCCCCGCAGGCGGCCGCCCGGGCCGAGCGGACGATGGCCGGTCTGCCGTACTTCGTCAGCCGTATCGTGCCGGCCTTCATGTCCTACGCCCCGGACCTCCGGCACCTGCGGGCGCTCTCGGACCGGTTCGTCCTCGCCGCGGGCCACGACTCCGGCGGCGAACTCCCCCACCGCGCGGCGGCGTTCCTCGCCGACCAGCTCGGCCAGGACCTCAAGCACTTCCCGGGCGGACACACGGGCCTGACCACGCACCCGGCGGAGTTCGCCGCGCGGCTGAGGGACATACTGCGCCGGGACTCACGGTGAGCGCCCCCGGAACCCCCGCGCGACGAGACCCCGCCAGCGCCCTGTGTCGTACGCGCGTCACCGCCCACCGCCCAGCGGGTGCAGCCGGAACGACAGCCCCTCCGGGCCGTGCAACCGCGGAACGGAACCGTCGGCCTCTTCGGTCCAGGCGACGCGACCCTGTCCACTGGCCCGCACACGGGAGACGATGCCGTCAAGATCATCGACCCCGACGGACAGTTCCCACTGCGGGGCGGCGAGGGGTTCGCGTGCCGCCATGAACGCGGCAGCCGCCGGAGCGGCGCCTGTCAACCGGTGGTAGAAGTCCCGGGCCAGGTCAGGTCGGTCGCACACCAGGACCATGTGGTGAGGGGCGCCTGCGAAGCCGGTCGGGAACGTCCACCCGGTGAAGTCACGGGGTCGCCACAGGGAGACGGCAGCGCCCACCGGGTCGATCAGCGTCGCCGCACGACCCTGGCCGCCCGCGTCGAAGGGCGCCACGACGAGACGCGCGCCGTTCGCGGTCGCGATGCCGACGCGGCGGTCGACGTCGTCGACGGCCAGGTAGTAGGCGACGTGGGCGGGTGTGCCCGGTGGGTAGACCGGGTTCGCAAGGTCGCTGACGCCACCGATCCGGTACCCGCCGACGGATATCTTGACGACCTGGCGCCAGTCCTCCTCGTCCACTTCGAAGGTCCAGCCCAGCGCCTCGGAGAAGAAGGCCGCGGTGCCGGACGGATCGCGTACCTTCAGGTCCATCCAGCAGAACTCGTGCAACGAACCGAGCGTGGTCATGCGCGCCCTCCTCACCTTTGGGACGCTGACTATCGGCTCGCCGGGCGACCACGCAAGCGGATTTCCGCTGCTCCCGCGCGGGAGCGGCGCTTCCGGCGCAGCGATGACGGGGGGAGCGGGTCCCGGCGGAACAGCGGTGAGGGAGCCCGGGCCGGACGGGGGAGGCCGGACGGGGCCGTCCGGGGGGCGAGCTTGGTGGTCCGACTGACTCGTCCGAGGCGTTGGCGCCTTGGGCCTCGTCGACGGGCGTCGTCGTCGAGGGACGGAGGCGGGAGAGACCGAGCCGGGAGGGGCGGAGGCGGGCGGGACCGAGGCGGGAGAATGAGCGGTATGACCATGGTGCGAGACATCGATGCCCGCGGGATGCGGCACTGCGAGACGACGGCCTTGGGTGTGCTGCTGCGGCACGAGGGACTCGATCTGTCCGAACCCATGCTGTTCGGACTCGGCTCCGGACTGTCTTTCATCTACTGGGACAGCAAAGCCATGGCCTTCCCCTTCCTGGGAGGCCGGGTCAAGCCGTTCGAGCTCACCAAGAACCTGGCCTCGGTGCTCGGGCTGGAGCTTCAGGTCGCCGAGACCACCTCCCCGCGCAAGGCGTGGCAGAACGTGGCGGCCCCCGTCGACGCCGGACGGCCGGTCGGCCTCCAGCTGGACAGCTACCACCTGGATTACTTCAGCACCAAGGTGCACTTCGGCGGGCACATCGTGGCCATGTACGGCTACGACGAGCGGAACGCCTACCTGGTGGACACCGCCCAGCAGGGCGGTGCCGTATCGACCAGCCTCACAGGGCTGGCGA
This sequence comes from Streptomyces sp. CC224B, assembly GCF_030010595.1. Lineage (NCBI taxonomy): Bacteria > Bacillati > Actinomycetota > Actinomycetes > Kitasatosporales > Streptomycetaceae > Streptomyces > Streptomyces sp. CC224B. The sequence goes on from NZ_JASCXL010000047.1 coordinate 56,375, forward strand.
AGGCCAGGGCCGAGCGCGGCCCCATGACCGCCAGGCGCCGCTCCTTCACCCTCGCCGTGCCCGGCAGCCTGCCGTCGCCCCAGGACCGGATCCACCGCGCGGTCAGGACCTGCGCCGCCGCGTTCCTGAACCCGCCCATCGCCAACCTGGGCCACCGAGGTATCGAAAAGGCAGCCCGAAACGTGCCGAAGTGGCTCCGGCGCAGCGACGATCCACAGGTGGACCTGCCGCAGGCAGCCCTCCTCATGGAGAAGGCCGGCACCGGCGGCGCCCTGTTCCGCAATCTCTACCGGGACTTCCTCGCCGAGTGCGCCGAACTGCTGGACAGCGGCCACCTGCGCACGGCCCACCGCCTGTACGCCGAGGCCGCCACCCTCTGGACGCAGGTGGCGGCCCTCGTCACGGCGGCAGGCACATCCAGCGACCAGCGGAACCTCACCCAGGCCGGTTCCGTCCTCCACGAGCTCTCCCGCGTCGAACGCGAGGCGATGGAGGCGCTCAGCTCGCTCTAGTACTCCCTAGTACTCCCCAGCACTCCGGCCGTAGGGGTACGGCCGCTGCGCGCCGCCCGGAACAACGGCGCTCCGCAGCTCACTTGGCGACGACGCGCCCCCTGGCGGCACCGGCCGCCGCCCCGGAGGACCTGCCGCCCAGCCCCGGGACCAGCACCGCCGCCACGGCCAGGTGCATCAGCGCCAGGGACAGTCGCGTGCCGCCGTCCATGCCGTCACCGGCCAACGGCAGGAAGGACACGGCCAGCACGGCGCAGGCCGCCCCGGTCCAGACGGCGCGGGCGTGCCGCGCCCAGAAGCGCTCCAGGGCGGCCAGCAGTGCCCAGCCGGCGAGCGATGCCAGCAGCGCGACGGCCGCCACGGGCACGGCGCCGATGTCGAGCGTCCGCCCGCCGTCGGCGATGCGCAGCCGGTGCCCCAGCAGCGGGTCCGTGACCAGCCACACCAGGACGGGGGCGAGGACGGCCAGGGCCGTCACCCCGAGGCGCCCTCTCCGCACGCTCATTCGGCGCCTGCCGCGAGTGCCCCGTGCAGGAAGACCTCCACCAGCTCCCGCGGGGTCAGGTCGGGCTCGTCCCCCGTACGCGGCTGGGTGAAGAGCAGCCCGAAGAAGAGGGCCGCGATCTGCTCAGGCGGCCGGCGCAGGGCGGCCCTGTCCGGCTCCAGAAGCTCCGCGAGGGCCGCGCGGATCCGGGTCGTCGACTCGTCGCGGCCCGCGCCGCGCACCGTACCGGGGTGCTTGCCGCCGCGATGCCCCAGCGAGCCCACGATGGCCCCCATCCTGGACAGGTGCGCCTGCAGCGCCTCGGCCGCCTCCGCGAGCCGGTCGGGCAGCGGCTGCGACACGTCGATCGCGTCGAGCTCGCGGACCGCGTGCTCCGGGGAGAGCGCCTCGGCCACGCAGGCCTGCAACAGCTCCTCCTTGTCGGCGAAGACGCGGAAGATCGTGCCCTCCCCGATGCCCGCTGCGCGGGCGATCTTCGCGGTCGTCACCGCTGCGCCGTACTCGGCGATCAGGGGAATCGCGGTCTGGATGATCATCTCGCGGCGCCGCTCCGGCGACATGCTGGGGGCGCGGCGGCGAGTGGACCGGTCCGTCCGGCCGGTCTGGTTCTCCTTGGGTGGCGTCATGACGGCGAGACTACGGAGTGAGTCCTCACTCCGTCAATGAGTGAGTCCTCACTCCGTTGTTTCTTCTTGCATGCGGGGCGATACAGCCCCGCTCAGCACCGCCTGTCCGGCCCCGGGGTCACCGCGGTCGCGCGTACATGCGGATGTCGTCGGCGGCCCACAGCACGAAGCGTTCGATCGGCCGCACCTCGTGTCCGGGCACGGGCCGGAAGGTGAGGCGTTTGAGCAGGACCGACAGGGTCAGCATGGCCTCGACCGTGGCGAGGCTCGCGCCCTCGCAGCTACGGGGGCCGAGGCCGAAGGGGATGTAGGCGAGCCGCGGCCGTCCGGCCGCGGCTTCGGGGGTGAAGCGCTCCGGGTCGAACCTCTCGGGATCGGGCCAGTGGTCGGGGTTCAGGTGCACCGCCCAGAAGGGGTAGAACAGCGTCGTCCCCGCGGGGATCTCGTACCCGCCCAGGACGAGGGGCTCGGTCGTCTCGCGCGCGCCGTAGGGGCCGGGCGGGAAGAGCCGCATCGCCTCCTTCAGGACCATGTCCAGATACGTCAGCCGCCGCAGGTCGGCGTAGGAGGGCGCGGCGCGGTCCCCGAGGACGCGGTCCACCTCGTCGGCGGCGCGTGCGGCGGCCTCGGGGTGGCGGCCGAGCAGGTGCAGGGACCAGGAGACGGCGACGCCGGTGGTGTGGTGGGCGGCGAGCAGCGTCACCATGACGGTGTCGCGGATGCGTGCGGGGCTCGCCCCGGACTCGACGAGCGCGCCGATCAGGTCGCTGCGGCCGGCGCGGCCGCCGGAGCGGTGGTGGGCCGCGACGACCTCGTCGACCGTCGCGCGCAGGTAGGCGAGCGCCTCCTCCGCCCGCCGGGCGCGCTCCTCCTCGGTGCCGGGGACGGGGACGCGGTAGAGCCGTCCCAGGTACTCGGTGAGCACGACCTCGAAGGCGGCGCTGACCCGCTCCGGGTCCGTGGCGTCGCCCCCGAGGGCGTACGCGCAGATCATCCGCAGCGTCAGCGCGGTGAGGTCCTTCTGCAGCTCGACCGGCTCGTCCTCGGCGTGCCCGGCCCAGCGGTCCGCGAGGTCCGTCGCCAGCTCGGTGAAGCGGGCGAAGTGCTGCTCGTGGGACGGGCGTCCGGCGAACACCGAGAACAGCAGGCGGCGCCACGGGCCGTGCTCGGACGCTTCGAGGACCTGGAGGTTGTCCGCCTCGCACAGGGGCGCCAGGAACTCGAAGAGCCGCTTCGGGCGTTGGTTGATGTGAGCGGTGGCCTCCAGGAGCACCGGGTCCGCGACCGACACGGCGTCGTCGGCGCCGGGCAGTTGGAACCGCACGACGGGGCCGTACTCGGCGTGCAGGCGCAACTGGTAGGTGTGCAGTCCGCCCGCGGCCGCGACGGCGCCCGCGCCGCCGTCCGGGTGGGGCTCGGGACCGGGGATGTCCATGGGTGCGCCTCCTGGTCGCTGCCGGGGCGGTGCCGTCCGGCGGCCGGCCCGCGCCGGATCTCCCGCTCCACCGAAGGAGTGTGCACCACCCCGGACCCCGTGAGGAAGGGCGTCGCGGCCCGGGCCGACACCCGCCGCCCGAGTCCGGGCCGGGCGGAACCACCGCGCCGCTCCCGGGCGTTGTACGTCAGGCGCCTCCCGCAGCGGGCCGGGGGTCCAGCCGCGGCGCTGCCTCGCCAGATGGCCGGACACGGGCTGCCGGGCGGCGCCGCTTCCTCGCCCGGGTCGGCCGGGCACGGGCCGCCAGGGGGCGGTGCGGCCGGCCCCCGGCGTACTCGTACGGCCGGCCGGGCGTCACACCTTGCGCCAGCGCGCGTTCGCCCACGAGAAGAGGCCGAAGGCCACGAGCGCCACGGCCACGGCGACCAGCAGCCACGGCCCGGCCGCCGTGTGGGTGAAGGAGCGCAGGGTGTCGTCCACGCCCTTGGCCTCGCCGGCCTTGTGCCGCACGGCGGCCACGACGAGGAAGACCCCGGCCGCGCCGAAGGCGCAGCCCCGCCCGCAGCCGCCCACCACGCCGAGGACGTCCACGACCCGGCGCGTCCTGGCGGTCATCTCCCCCATGCGCAGCCGGCGGCGGTACTTGCGCAGCACGGCGCGGCCGGCGATCCAGAGCCCGGCCGCCACCACGGCCGCGCCCGCGGCGCCCACGATCCACCGGCCGCCCGGCCAGTCCAGCGCGGTCGCCGTGACGTCGTCGGCCTGGCGGTCGGACGAGCCGCTGCCGCTGCCCTTGTCCCCCATGACGTACGCGAGGACCGAGTAGCTGACCACCGCGTAGAAGACGAAGCGGGCCGCCGACAGGAGGCGCTTGCCCTTCTTGTGGCCGTCGGGGCCCGCCTGGCCGAACAGCGCCTCGGAGAGCCGCCACAGCGCCATCCCCACGAGGCCGAGGCCGAGGAGCCACAACACGGTGCTGCCGAAAGGCTTCTCGGCGATCTCCGCCAGCGCCCCGCCGCGGTCGGCCTGCCGCTTGTCGCCGTCGGCGAGCGCGATGCGCAGCGCCAGCGCCCCGACGAGTACGTAGATCACGCCGCGGGCCACGAACCCCGCCCGTGCCGCGGCGTCAAGGCCCCGCCCCCGGGCCACCCGGCGCGCCTGTCCCACTCCGCTCCGCACCGCCCCATCAGTTCTCATGCAGCCCGGATCCCCCGAGTCCCGCCGCTCATGCGCGTGGCGGGCCGAAAGGGAGCCGGTCCGCACCGGGGAGCAGACCGACCTTTCACCACAGAATGGTCCAGACCATGCATTTTCCCTATGCAGGAATCCGCAACTCTACGCGCATAGGCGCGGCCCGCCTCTTGCGGCCACCTCGGCCGGTCTGCCACATTCACCTCGGCCCAGCATGGCATGCACGCGACAGGCTCACCGGCCGTCCGCGTGGGTGCCCGTTTCGCATACCTATGCGCGGCGGGCCCCGTGCAGGGCGTTCAACCCCCACACGATGGAGACGAACGTGCGTATATCCCGAGTTGTCCCCGCCCTCGCAGCCGTCGCGCTGTCCGTCCTCGGACTCGCCCCCACCGCCGCCGCCCAGGCGCAGTCCGCCGACCGCGCGCCCGCGCCCTCCACCCAGGCGGTCCAGCCGATCATCGGCGGCGGCTACGCCAGCAGCGCGCCGTGGGCGGCCCGGCTCTTCTCCAACGGCCGGCAGACGTGCAGCGCCACGATCATCGCCCCCACCTGGATCCTCACCGCGAAGCACTGCGTCAGCGGCGGCAACCTGTCGTTCCGCATCGGCAGCCTCGACCAGACCACCGGCGGCACCCAGGCCAACGGCGTCAGCATCCACAACCACGCGTCCTCCGACCTCTCCCTGGTCCGCCTCGACCGCTCCGTGTCGGGCACCTACGCGCGCCTGGGCAGCCCGGGCTCCGTGCAGGTCGGCCAGACCGTGCAGGTCTACGGCTGGGGAGCCACCTCCCAGTGCGGGCAGGAGATCAACTGTCAGTCGCGCCTCCTGAAGGTCGCCGACGTCGTGGTGACCGGCGGCTGCACCGACGCCTACAACGGCCGGGCCATCTGCGCCCGCCGCGGCAACGGCATCACCGCGGGCGGCGACTCGGGCGGCCCGATGATGGCGGGCGGCGTCCAGGTCGGCGTGGCCTCCACGAGCGACCGCCAGACCACCACGGCCTACACGAACGTGACGGCGTACCGCTCCTGGATCCAGAGCGTGGCCGGCGTCTGACCGCCCCGGACCGGCGGCGACCCCGCTCCCCCGAGGCGACCGCGGCCGCCCGACACGCTCCCGGGACCTGAGCGGCTCCGGGACCCCGGCGGCACCGGGACATGAGCACCGTGCCCCCTTCGCGCACCCACCGCGCGGAGGGGGCACTGTCGTACGGCGAGCACGGCAGCCCCCGCACACCCTCCAGCCTCTCGGCCCCCTGAACCCCCCGAATACCCCCGAACACCTCTGGGAAATCGCACAAGAAATCGCCTTGATCCCCGGAAAAAAGGCGATACCAGAAAAGGCTTTCGCCGCTACACTCGCTCATCGGGATATCCGGCTCGGGGGATTTCGGGGGATGATCGAACATGGCCGAAGATCCACGCTCTCATGATTCACCACCACCGCACGGAAGCGGTTCCCGGCCGTGGGCCCAGGACTTTTCTCCGGAGGCGGCGGAAGCTGTCGTCGGCGTTCTCCACCTGCTGGGCGGCATGGCGATCAAAAAGGCTCAGGTGCCCCGCCCTCTGCATCTCAGGAAGCTCACCTTCGACGAGGTGGTCCGCTATTTCGTGGAAGAGCGCCCGGACGTGCCCCAGGTGCACCACGGCGCTCTCCTCACCCGCCAGGACCTGTCCTACGGATTCCCCTGCCTCCAGCTCTTCGTCGACCGTGACAACGCACCGTGCCTCGCGCCGTCCGGAGCGCCGTACGGCAGGTTCGTGGTGGCGAGGGCCCTGGACAGCGAGCTTCTCGGCATGTTCGGCGGACGGGAACTCATCATCTTCGAGTGAGCCCGGCGGGCGGCGTGCCGCGCCCGGGCCGGAGCGGAGGAAGGGAATGTGGAAATGGGGTGCGGTGGCCGCCGCACTGGCCGTCGCCGTGCCGCTGCTCGTCGCGGCGCACCGCGCCCGCAGGAGGCACCGCCTGGACGTGACGGTCGACGACGCGGAACTGCACCGCTGGTTCCGACGCCGCCGGTGACCCGCACCTCCCGTGCCGACACCTGCCCGGTTTCCGGCCTCGGCACCATCCGGCACCGGCAGGGCGAAAGAACGACAGCACGGCAGAACGACAGAACCACAGAACGGCAGCACGAAAGAACGACAGCGGAAGAAAACGAACAACATCGGGGGGAAACAGCAATGGATCCACTCTCCCTCATCGCCGCGATCGCCTTCTTCGGGTATATCGCGGTGGTGATCGTCTCCATCACCGTGGACATCATCACGGAATGGTTCCGGGCGCGCGGCAGGATCAAGGCGGAGAACTCCGACGCGATCGCCTTCTCGCTCGCCGAGCGCATCGCCAACAAGGACTACGCGAAGGTCGGCGGGGTGTTCGACAGGACCCCGGCGGCCGCCACCACCCGCGTCGTGCAGGGCTTCTTCGACCAGCGGACCGGCCGTGTGGTCGAGGCCCGGGCCCTCGCCAGCACCCGGCAGCCGGGTCCCGAGGTGGTACGCCACCACGCGGCGGGCCGCGGCCTCGTCGTCTACAGCTAGGGGGCGTGGTGGAACCCATCAGCCTCCTCCTGCTCCTGATGGCGGGAGGCTTCGCGGCCGGGGCCGTACTCGCCCTGGTGACCTGGGACATGGTGGAGAGCTGGGTCTCCGCGCGGGCCGTCAGGGGCGGCTACGCGGAGATCCTCTCCGAGCGGCTCTCCACCGGGGAGTACCACGTCGTCGGCGGCGTCTTCACCCCGTACGGCGTCAGGACGGCGACACAGGCCTGGGACGCGCGCGCCCTCGACCCCGAGCTCGCCCGCCGGCTCCGCGTCGCGGGAGGTGTCATCCGTGTCCACACATGAGCGCGGCCGCGCGGAGCACGGCGCGGACGGGGACGCCTGGACCGCGCCCCACCTCTTCCTGAGCGGCTTCCCCGCCGACCTGCCCGACCGGGAGCTGGTGAAGTTCCGGGTGCGGTTGTTCGCCATGCTCGGTGACGTCATCAGCCGCTACCGGCCCGGCCCGTTCGTCCTCAGCGCCGGCTACGGCGTGCCGCCCGAGCCCCGGACACCGCCGTCGCCGCCAGCACCGGTGTCGCCGCCGGACGGCGCGCCGCCGGAGACACCCGCCTTCACCACCGTCGAACCGCTGTACACCTTCGACCAGTTGGTGCTCCCCGAGGAGACGGTTGGCCGACTGCTTGACTGCGTGTCCCTCGTCGAGGTGGCACCCCTCGTCTTCGACACCTGGAACCTGCGCTCGATCGAGCCGCACCCGTCCACCGCCGTCAACTTCCGCGGCCCGCCCGGCACCGGCAAGTCCATGGCCGCCCACGCCATCGCGCACCGGCTCGGCCGGCGCATCCTGTCCTGCCGCCTCTCGGACCTGGAGAGCAAGTACCACGGCGACGGGCCCAAGAACCTCGCCGCGCTGTTCGCCGCGGCCGCCGAGCAGCACGCGGTCCTCTTCGTCGACGAGGCCGAGTCGCTGCTCTCCCGCCGCTTCGCCCAGCCCCAGCAGGCGGCGGAGAGCGCCATCAACTCCATGCGGACCGAACTGCTGATGGCGCTCGACACCTTCCACGGCCTGGTGATCTTCGCGAGCAACCTGCCGCACAGCTACGACGCCGCCGTCGAATCCCGGCTGCTGCACGTCGACTTCGCCCTGCCCGACCGCGCGGCCCGCCGCCGCATCTGGCAGACCCATCTGCCGGCGGAGCTGCCGGTCCACGACGACGTCTCGCTCGACGAACTCGCCGACGTCGCCGAGGTGTCGGGCCGGGACATCAAGACGGCGGTCATCCTGGCCGCGGTCGGCACCGCCCGGCGCCGCCGGGCGGCCGTCACGCGCGACTCCCTGCTCACCGCCCTGGAGGAACAGCGCACTCCCCCGCCCGCGCCGCCCGAGGACGGCGACACGGCCCCGCTCTCCCCGGAGGACCAGGAGTCGGTCGCCGCGCGACTGCGCCGACGCCTGGCCGACACGCACGGCGGCCCCGGCGACGCCGAGGAGGGCACCCACCCGCCCGGCTGAGCCGCACCCGCCCGGGCCCGGGCGCGGAACCGCCGCCCGCCCGGGCCCGGGGTCAGCCGCCGTCCGTGGCCGGGGTGGCGGGCGCGCTGCCCGGCTCCACGTACAGCAGCCGGTTGGGCGAGCCCGGGCCGACCGTCAGGACGCCGGGCGTGGCCGCCTCGACGAGCCGCTGCTTCAGGGCGGCGGAGGCGGTCTCCGGGGCGGCGTCCAGGGCGAGCACGGCCGCGCCCGCGGTGTACGGCGCGGAGAAGGACGTGCCGCTGACGATGACGGAGCCGCCGCCCGACTTGGCGGCGAGCACGTCGTTCCCGGGGGCGTACAGGCTCAGGCAGCGGCCGTGGTTGCTGGTCTCGGACTCCTTGTCCTCGTTGGTGCTGTTGCCGACGGACAGGGCCGTGGTCGCGCCGGCGGGCGACCGGGTGCAGGCGTCGTCGTCCTGGTTGCCGCCGGCCGCCACGGTCAGGACGCCGCGCCCGGCGAGGGCGTCGACCGCCGCGTCGACGGTCGCGAACTTCGGCGAGCTGAGCGAGGAGTTGACCACCGCCGGCTTGACCGCGTTCTTCGCGATCCACTCGAGCCCGGCGAGCACCCCCTCGCTGGTCCCCTTGTTCTCGCAGTCGAGGACCTTGACGGACACCAGCTTGGCCTTGCGCGCGACCCCGTACGTGGCCCCGCCCACCAGCGAGGCCACGCTGGTGCCGTGCCCGTAGCAGTCCGTGCTGTCCCCGTTGAAGGCGTCGAAGCCCGCCGCCGCCCGGCCGCCGAACGTGGTGTGGGTGAGGTCGATCCCGCTGTCCATGACGTACGCCGTCACACCGTCGCCGTCGCCGCCGGGCGTGAACGAGCCGTCGAGCGGCAGCGCGCGCTGGTCGATGCGGTCGAGGCCCCAGGACTCGGTGGGCTCGCGGTGGTGCGCGCGCACCGCGTCGCGCGGCCCCGCGACGACGCCGACCTGCTCCACGGCGAGCACCCCGGGCATCCGGCGCACCATGCGCACCTGCCGGGGGCTCAGGTCGGCGGAGAAGCCGTTGAGCAGCTCGTGGAAGGTCTCCCGCACCGGCAGCCGCCACCGCTCCGCGGCCCGCTCGGAGGGGACGCCCGGGGCCAGGGTCACGATGTACCGGCCGGGCACGGGCTCGGCCGCCTCGCGCACAGGGGCCGGTGTCCGCTGCTCGGCCGCCGCCGTGGGCGCGGCGAGCACGCTCGCGGCGACGACGGCGGTGAGGGCGTACCACGGGGATACGGGCATGGGCTGCTCCTGGTCTGTGGGGGGCGCTGCGTGGGGCGGTCCGCCGACCGCTCTGTATCTGTCACCGCGCCACACGCGCGCTTATCCGCCGTCCCACTGATGGAGTACGCCCCTGGGAGAGCAGCCGCTCCCGGCGTCTTCGGCCACTGTGGGCCATGGCGAAGGCAGGCCGGGCAGGCCGGTACCGCCGCGAGGGATGAGTTCTCGCCCCGCCGCCGGTCCGCCCCCGGTACGGGACGGACGGAGCGTACGGGCCGTGTGCGGTCGCGCGGTGTCCGCGTACGCCGCGTCCGGCCGCGCCGCGCTCACGTGCGCGGTGGCCGGACAGCCGGTGATCAGAAGTCAGACCGTTGATGGGAAGTCAGAACCGGTGATCAGAAGTCCGAACCGGTGATCGGAAGTCAGAAAGGGAGCAGTCCTGCCCCATGGCGTCTGGGCGATGGTGCACGCGGAGCGCGCGGCGCTGATCGGCGACCTCGCTCGGCTGGAGGACGAGCGCTGGGAGGAGCCGTCGCTGTGCGAGGGGTGGAGCGTGCACGACGGGGTCGCCCATCTGGTCGACACGGCCCGGACGACGCGCCTGGGTTTCGTGGCCGCGCCGGCCGCGGGCGCCGGGGGCGGTGGGCGTCGCTGAGCTGTGACGCTCAGCGGCGGCCCCGCCCGCCCCGCGCCCGGGTCGTCACCGCTCCTCGGCGTCGCCCTTGTCCAGGGCGTCGGTCAGGGCGCGGCAGAAGGCCGGGAGGTCGTCCGGCTTGCGGCTGGTGACCAGGACGTTGCCGCCCGCGGTGCACACCTGGACCTCCCGGTCGACCCACTCGCCCCCGGCGTTGCGGATGTCGGTGCGCAGGCTGGGCCAGGAGGTGAGGGTGCGGCCCCGTACGACGTCGGCCTCGACCAGGATCCAGGGCGCGTGGCAGATCGCCGCGACCGGCTTGCCCGCCGCGAAGAAGTCCCCGGCGAACGCCACCGCCTTCTCGTCCAGGCGCAGGGCGTCGGGGTTGGCGACGCCGCCGGGCAGGACCAGCGCGTCGAAGTCGGCGGCGGAAGCCTCCGCCACGACCTGGTCGACCGGGAAGGAGTCGGCCTTGTCGAGGTGGTCGAACCCCTGGACGCGGCCCGGCGCGGTCGACAGCAGGACGGGCTCGGCCCCGGCGGCCTCGACGGCCCGCCACGGCTCGGTCAGTTCGATCTGCTCCACGCCCTCGGGCGCGGTCAGGAAGGCGACGCGCACGGCGGCTCCTCCTCGGTCGTGTCGGTGGTGCTGGTCGGGTGCGCGCGGCCGGGGCCGCGCGGGGGCCGGGTCAGGCGTCCCGGGCCGCTTCCGCGGCCTCGCGCTCGGTGGTCGACCCGTCGGTGGAGAGGGAGCCCTGCGCGCTCTCCAGGTGCGCCCGGACGAACCACTGGAACTGGTCCAGGTCCCGCACCTGCTCGATGAGGATGTCCTCGGTGGCGGGGTCGAGCTTGCCGACCTCGTCGATGGCCGCGCGGTAGCCCTCGATGACACCGGTGTACACGAGGTCGAGCGCGCCCAGGTGGGCGATGGCGTCGGCCCGGCCGATGCTGTAGTCGTTCCAGGTGCGCTCGGAGACCAGGGCGCCCGGGGTGCCCTGCGGCACGCCGCCCAGGGCCGAGATGCGCTCGGCGACGTCGTCGGCCATGTCGCGGACGCGGTCGACCTGCGGGTCCAGCATCTCGTGCACGGCGATGAAGTGCGGGCCGACGACGTTCCAGTGCACGTGCTTGAGCGTGAGGTGCAGGTCGTTCAGCGCGTGCAGGCGCATGCTGAGCGAGGTGATGAGCTTGCCGCCGTCCTCCACGCTGATGCCGGGGACGGTGTAGCGGGGGGTGGTGGTACGGGCCATGGTGTGTGCTCCTCAGAGGGTCGGGCGTCGACGCCCGGCGCGCACGCCGGGGCATCGAAGCCGGAACAAGGGGTACTGGGGACGACCGGGTCATCGCCTCCCGGGCACGTCTTCCCCGGTCCGGTACGACATAACGTGTGAAGTAGATCAAAAGGCACATGGAGTCGTGGTGACGGGGCAGACGCAGGACACATCAGAAGAAGGGGTGGACACCGTGTTGATGCCGGATCCCAAGCAACTGAGAGTTCTGCTCGCCCGCTACGCCGATCTGCGTATCGCGGCACCCCCGACCGAGGCGAACCGCCGCGCGCTGGAGGACGTGACCTACACCCTGTGCGTGCTGACGGGGGCCACCACGATCGACGACGCCCTGGGCATCGCCGACGCGCTGCTCGCGGGTGAGCCGGTACCGGCGTGCGCCGATTCCGCTCCGGCCCGGATGCCGGACCCGCCCCGCGTCCGGACGGCCGACCGGGCTGAGGAACTGCCGCTCCCCCGGCCGTCGGCCCCCCGGCCCTCGCCCGCCCCGGCGCCCCTGCCGTCGGCCGAGACCGGCCCCGAGCCCTCCGTGGGCAGCGCCGGAGGCGTCTGGCTGGCCGTCTGAAACCCGCCTGTCGGGCGGCCCCCCCGGGGCCCCGGGGGGGGGCGGCCGGAACAACCCCCCCGCCGGGCGGGGGGACCACCCGAACCCAGCACCACGGGGGCCGGGCGC
>NZ_JASCXL010000048.1:0-68335 GCF_030010595.1 Streptomyces sp. CC224B
GCGGCGGGCCGGGTGCGGCGGGCGCGGGCGGCGCGGCGGGTCCTGCCGTCCTGCGGGCGACCGCGGCCGCGTCGGCGACGCTGGGGAGCCGCCGGGCCGCGTCGGCGACGCGGACGAGGGCCTCCTCGTCGAGCTGTCCGAGCGCACCGGGCCGGGCGAACCGACCGCCTGGGGAGGGCCGGTCGGCCTGGTCGTGCCGGCCGGGCCCGTCGACGTGCGTCATGTCGTTCCCCCATCCGTCGCCGGGGCCAGTGTCCGCTCGCCGATGTACGCGACCACGTCGGCCAGCTCGTCCAGGAAGTAGAAGTGGCCGCCCTCGTACAGCCGGGTGGTGACGTCCTTGGTGGTGCACGCCGACCACGCGCTCAGGGTCTCCACGGGGGACCGGGGGTCGGCCGTGCCCGCGAGCACGGTGAGGGGGCACTCCAGTGGCGGCCCCGCGGTCAGGCGGTGTCGTTCCCACAGCGCGAAGTCCGCGCGCAGGATGGCCAGGAGGGAGCCCATCACGTCCTCGTCGGCGAGGATCTCGGCCTCGGTCCCGCCGAGCCGGATGATCTCGGCGCGGAACGCGTCGTCCGGCAGCTCGTGGAGCTGCCGTACGCCGGTCTGCCCCGGCGCCGGTTGCGCGGAGAGGAAGAGCTGCTCGGGGCCCCGGTGGCCCCGCGCGCGCAGCGCCTGGGCGAGTTCGTAGGCCAGCGCGGCCCCGCAGGAGTGGCCGAAGAAGGCGACCGGGCCGTCCAGGACGGCGCGCAGGGCGTGGACCAGGACCCTGACCAGCGGGCCGACCTCGGTGAAGGGCTCCTCGGTGATCCGGTTCTGGCGGCCGGGCAGCTGCACCGCGACCAGTTCGACGTCCGCGGGAAGCCGCTCGGCCCAGGCCGTGTAGGCGGCGGCGCCCGCGCCCGCGTGCGGGAAGCAGATCAGCCGCCGCCGGTGCCCCGGCCTGCGCGCCCGCCAGACGTAGGGGCTCTCCGGGACCAGCTCCTCGATGTCGACACTCATGCGCGGCTACTCCTCAGGGATCTCGGTGACCCGGCGCAGCCCGGGGCGGCCGGCCGTGGCGACGGTCGTCCACCGCGCGGCCAGCTCGGCGACGGTCGGGTACGCGAAGACGGTCCGGAGCGACACCTGCGCCCCCATCTCGGCGCGCATGCGGTTGATCAGCTTGGTCGCCCGCAGGGAGTTGCCGCCGCAGGCGAAGAAGTCGTCGTCGATGCCGAGTCCGTCGTGCCCGAGCGCCTCGGTGAACAGCTTGACCAGCGTGGTCTCTCGCTCGTCGCGCGGCGCTCTGCGGCCGGCTGCGGCCCGCCGCGGCCGGCGGGCGGCCCCGGCCGCGCCGGACGGCAGCCGTTCGACCCGCGTCACGCCGAGCGGGACCACCCGGGCGGGCAGCCGCTGGACGACGAGGTCGAGCACCTCGTGCGTGGACACCGGACGTCCGTCGACCGTGACGACGTACGCGGTGGACCCGGTCGTCCCGGTCGTCCCGTGTCCGTCGGTGACCACGAGCGCTCCGGCCACCTCGGGGTGGGACAGCAGCACGGTCTCCACCGCCGTGGCCTCGGTCCGCGCCCGGTCGCCCAGGGGCTCGATCCGGTGGTCGGCGCCGCGCCGGGCGCGTACTCCGGTACGGAGCATGCGGGAGCCGGGCGGCCCGTAGGGGTCGGCGACGAAGTGCCCGGCGCTGGGCCCGGGGCGCCGGTGCAGGCCGCGGGCGAACTCCCCGGCGAGGTACAGCTCCCCCACGGCGCCCGGCCCGGCCGGGGCGAGGGTGGGGCCGAGCAGCCGGACGTGGACGGACTCCACGGCCTCCGCGTGCTCCACGGCCTCCGCGTGCTTCGCGCAGGGGGCGTCCGGCGGCGGTGCGTCGCGCCGCACGTCGACGGTGCGGCCGAGGCACAGGCCGAGCAGCGGGTCCCAGGCACCCGCCCCGGGGCCTGCCGTGGGCGCGCCGTCGGCCAGGGCGGCGTGGGTGAGGGCCACGGCGTACGGCTGCGCCGCCGCGTCCGGACCGTAGCGGAGGTAGGCGAGGTGCTCCGGCCGGACGGAACGGGGCGGGGCCGGGTCGCCCGGAACGGGCGCGGGGTCCGGCCCGTCGTCGCCGGGGGCGTCGACCGGTATCGGCGTCAGGCCCGGCCAGGTCAGGGCGGCGGCCGCCGGGTCCGCGACGAGGGCGCGCGGGCGGGCGTCCGCCAGGACGGCGGCGGTCCACGCCCGCGGGTCACCGGGGTCGATCGGCAGCAGGCAGGCGCCGCTCCTCACCACGGCGAGCAGGGCCACGGCCCGGTCGGCCGGGTCGGAGCAGCAGGCGGCCACCACGGCTTCGGGTCCCAGGCCGCGTCGGCGCAGCCGCCGCGCGAGGCGGTCCGCCCTGTCGTTCAGGTCTCGCCAGGTCGGCGCGGACCCGTCGGTGATCAGGGCTGCCGCGTCGGGGTCCGTGGCCGCGCGCCGGGCGAAGAGGTCCACGGCCGGGGCCCGGTGCGCGGGGGCGGCCGGCCGTGCCGGGCCCGGGGTGTCCGGGACCGTCACGCCGGGCTCCGTCACGGCCACGGAGGCGACCGAGCGGCGGGGGTCGTCGGCGAACGCCCGCAGCACGCACCCGAACGCGTCCGCGACCCGCGTGGCCGCGGTCCGGTCGAAGGCGCCGCGCCGGTACTGGAGCCGCAGCCGCAGCCGGTGGTCCTGGTCCGCGTACACGACCAGCGGATAGTGCGACGTGCCGACGGACCGGCACCTCGTGACGTCCAGTCCTCCCGTGGCGCCCGCCGCGGCGATCTCCGGGCGCAGGGGCGGATGGGACTGGAAGGCGACGAGGGTGTCGAAGAGGACGTCGAGCCCCACGGCCTCGTGCACGTCCGGCAGGGCGCAGTGGTGGTGGCCGAGCAGGCCGTTCTGGTGGGCGCGCACCCCCGCCGCCACCTCGGCGAGCGTCTGCCAGGGCCCGCACCTCGCCCGCACCGGAACGGTGTTGAGGAACATCCCCACCATCGACTCGACGCCGTCCACCTCTGGGGGCCGGCCGGACACCGCGCCGCCGAACACCACGTCGGTGCTCGCGGTGAGCCGGCCGAGCACGACCGCCCAGGCCGCCTGCACGACGTTGTTGAGGGTGCAGCCGAGTTCGACGGCGCGCCGGGCGAGCGTGTCCGCGTCACGGTCGCTCAGGGGTACGTCGAGTTCGCCGGGGTCGGTGGGGTCGGTGGCCGCGGGAACGGCGGTGGCCGGGTCAGGCGCGGGGGCCAGGTCGGGGACAGGGGCGGGGGCCACCAGCGTGGGCTCGCTCAGCCCGGTGAGCGCCTCCGCGTGCGCCCGCGCCGACCGCTCCCCGTCCCGCCGCGCGAGCCAGCCCAGGAAGTCCTTGAAGGACCGGGGCTCCGCGACGGCGCTGTCCCCGCCGTACGAGCGCAGCAGGTCTCGGGCCAGGATCGGTTCCGACCAGCCGTCGAACAGGGCGTGGTGGGCGGTGAGGATCAGCTCGGCGCGGCTCGGGCCGACGCGGGCGAGGGTCCACCGCAGCAGCGGAGGGCCCGCCAGGTCGAAGGGCTCGCCGCGCTCCTCGGCCAGGAAGGCCTCGAACGCGGTGTCGTCGGGCAGCGTGACCTCGCGCCACGGGGCCTCGGCGCGCGCGACGACCAGCTGGACCCGGTCCCCCGCCTCCGTCGTCACGAACGCGGTGCGCAGGGCCGGGTGCCGGTCGAGCAGGGAGCGGGCCGCCGCGCGCATCCGCGGGGCGTCGACCGCGCCGCGGACCCCGATCACGAGCTGGACGTGGTAGGTCCCGGAGCCCGCGGCCGCGAGCGTCGTGTGGTGCACCATCCCGGCTTGCAGGGGGGTCAGCGGCCATACGTCCGCGAGGCCCGGGTGTTCCTGGCCCCACGCGTCGAGTTCGCCCTGCGTCACGGTGACCAACGGCACGTCCGAGGGGGTCAGGCCTCCGGCGCCCGGTGCGTGCGCGTGCCGGGCGAGGCCCTCCAGGGCGGTGCGCCACAGGCCGGCCAGCTCGCGCACCTCCGCGCGGGAGAGCACGCCCCGCGGCGCGGCGAACGTGGCCGCGAGGCGCGGCCCGTCGGCGTCGTCGGCCACCGTGGCGGTGACGGCCAGCTCGCAGGGCGCGGGCATGAGGGGGTTGCACCCGGCGTCGAGCGCCGCGAGGGTCTCCAGCTCGGCGCGGTCACCGGTGCGCGTCCAGCCGAGGCCGCGCAGGTCGTCGGGGAGGTCGGCGGCGGAGAAGCGGCCCAGGTAGTTGAACCCGACCTGGCCGAGCGGGTAGGGCGCGAGCGCCGGGGCGGTCCGGCCGTTCATGTAGCGCAGCAGCCCGTACCCCATGCCCTTGCCGGGGACGGCTCGCGACTGCTCCTTGACCAGCTTGAGGGCCGTGCCCGCGGCCGGCCCCCCGGCGAAGGCCTCCGCCACGTCGACCCCGTCCAGGTCGAGGCGTACGGGGAAGACGCTGGAGAGCCAGCCCGCGGTGCGGGACAGGTCCGCACCCGGTGCGACCTCCTTCTCCTCCCGCCCGTGGCCTTCGAGGCGGAGCAGCAGGGACCGCTCGTCCGTGCCCCGCCGCCGGCGCCAGTGCGCGACGGCCAGGGCGAGCCCGGTCAGCAGGCCGTCGTGGACGCCGCCGTGGAAGGCCGAGGGCACGGCGGTCAGCAGCGTCCGCGTGACGTGGGGCGGCAGCGAGACCCGCACCTGCCGCACGGTGTCCATGGTGTCGACGGCCGGGTCGAGGCGCCGTGCTCCCAACTCCGGGTCCGGCCCCTCCAGGACGGAGCGCCAGTAGGGCAGTTCGGCCACGCGCGCCTCGGCGTACGCGGCGTCCGCCATCGCGTGCGCCCAGCGTCGCGCCGAGGTGGCCACCGGCGGCAGCGCGGGCCGCTCCCCCGCCCGTATCCGCTTCCAGGCCGCGGCGAAGTCCGGCATCAGGATCCGCCAGGTCACCCCGTCGGCGGCCAGGTGGTGCACCACCAGCAGCAAGCGGCCCGGCCCCGCGGCGGGGTCGAACCACACGCATGCGGCCAGCAGGCCCCGGCCGGGGTCCATCTCGCGTGCTGCCGCCTGGAGGTGGGACGTGAGCAGGGGGTGCCAGCTCTCCTCGTCCCAGCGCCCGTCGCACGCGACCCGCCGGACCAGGCGGCCGACGTCCACCCGGCCCGGCGGCTCGACGACCACTCCGTCCGGTACGAGACGGGCCCGCAGCAGGTCGTGCCGGTCGACGACGGCGGCCACCGTGGCGACGAGACCGTCCCGGCCGATGCCCTCGGGGAGTTCCAGGACGACGGCCTGCGTCAGCCGCTCGAACCCGGCTCCCCTGTCCTTGATCCACCGTGCCGCGGGCAGCAGCGGCATCCACCCCGCTCCGCCGCCTTCGAGCTCCTCCAGTTTCCCGTCGGCCTCGCCGCGCCCGTCGGCGGACGCCGCCGTCGCCAGGGCGGTGACCGTGCGCCGCTGGAGGATCTCCCGTACGTCGAGCGCGAGGCCCCGGACGCGGGCGCGGGCCGCCACCTGAATCGACTGGATGCTGTCGCCGCCCAGGGCGACGAAGTCGTCGTCGGCCCCCACCCGCTCCAGACCGAGCACCTCGGCGAACACCTCGGCGACGACCTGCTCGCGCGCGGTGCCGGGAGCGCGGTAGGCGCCGGTGCCGAACTCCGGCGCGGGCAGGGCGGCCCGGTCCAGCTTTCCGTTCGGGGTGAGCGGCAGCCGGTCCAGGGTCACGAACACCGAGGGCACCATGTGTCCGGGAAGGCGCCGCGCGAGGAACTCCCCGAGCCGCTCCGCCTCGGCACCGCCCGGCGCGGTCGGGCCGCCGGCGGGCACCACGTAACCCACCAGGTGCTTGCCCAGGCCGTCGTCGCCGTGGACGGCCGCCGCCGCGTGGGCCACCGCCGGGTGGGCGAGGAGGGTCGTCTCGACCTCGCCCAGCTCGATGCGGAACCCCCGCACCTTCACCTGGTCGTCGGCCCGGCCCTGGCAGACCAGCGTGCCGTCCGGGGTGCTGAACCCCAGGTCGCCCGTGCGGTACATGCGTGCGCCGGCGGGCCCGTACGGACAGGCGACGAACCGTTCGGCGGTGAGCCCGGCCCTGTTCAGGTAGCCGCGCGCCAGCTGGACGCCCGCGAGGTAGATCTCGCCGGGCGTCCCCGGCGGCGTCGGCCGCAGCCGCTCGTCGAGCACCAAGGCCCGCATGTGCTCGAAGGGGCGCCCGACGGGGACCTCCCCGGCGATCTCGACGACGGGCTCCGCATCACCCGGCACGCCCACTTCATCCCGTATGCCCGCTTCAGCTGGTATGCCCGTCTCCGCCGGTGTGTCCGAGCGCGCTGCGGGCGCCACCACGTGGGCGGTAGCGAACACCGTCGTCTCGGTCGGTCCGTACAGGTTCGCGAAGACGGTGCCGGGGCAGGCGGCCCGGGCACGCCGGACGAAGGGCGGCGAGACGCGTTCCCCGCCGACGACCACCTCACGGATGCCCGCGAGGCAGTGCGCGTCCTCCTCGACCAGCAGGTTGAACACCGAGCTGATCACCATGGCCGCGGTGACCCCGTGGTCGGCCACCATCGCCGCCAGCGTGGCGGGCGTCAGCTCCCGCGCGGTACTGACGACGAGCCGGCCGCCGTTGATCAGCGGCACCCACAAGGGATACACCGACGCGTCGAAGGCCAGGGGCAGGTGCAGGAGTACGCGTTCCTGCGTCCCCGTGCGCCAGACGCGGTCGGTCGCGAAGGCCACCAGGGCCCGGTGGGTGACGGCGACCCCCTTGGGCACACCGCTCGACCCGGACGTGTAGATGACGTAGACGAGTTGGTCGGGGTGGCGGGCCGCCGTCCCGTACGAGGGTGTCGTGGGCGTGGGCGTGGGCGTGGGCGCGGGCGTGGGCGCGGACGTGGCGGGGGCGGTCCGGCCCGCGGCGGCCGGGCCGGTGAGGCCGGTCGCGTCGACGGCGTCTGTCAGCCCGTCGAGGTCGCCGAGCGTCACGTGGGGGCAGGTGCGCGGCAGTTGGGCCGACGCCTGTTCCGTGGTCAGCACCAGGACCGGCCGCGCGTCGCCGAGCATGAACGCGACCCGCTCGGCGGGATAGTCCGGATCGATCGGCAGGTACGCGGCACCGGCCTTCAGCACTCCCAGGAGGACCACCATCAGGCCGGCCGACGCGGGCAGCACCACGGCGACGACCGACTCCGGCCCCACACCGCGCCCGGCCAGGGCCCGCGCGAGCCGGTCCGCCCGGTCGACGAGGTCCCGGTAGGTCAGACGGACGTCACCGCACGCCACGGCCACGGCCTCGGGGGTCTGCGCGGCCCAGCGGTCGACCAGGGTCGGGACCGTCACGTCCAGGCCGGGTGCGGTCGACTCGGCGGCCCTGCTCGGCGACCGCTCCAGGCCCACCGGTTCTCGCACGTCCATCACCCCACCACAGGAAACGCACCAGAGAATGAGTCATATCGAGGCACGGCCGAACGCGGTCTCGCCGAACCGAAAAGGCACCCCTTTCCAGGGGCGTCCGCAAAGAAAATCTCCGGCAGCCGAAGCCCTCCGGAGTCGATAAAGGTGGCAGCCGTTCATCCGGCGGCCCGGCCCTCAGGCGTCCCCACTGTCCAACCTCGGCACTATGAGGTCAAGCGCCGTACCCGGGCCGAACTTCCCACCACGTTCGGATTAATGTCCTGGCACCAGGACATCTCTATGCTGGACGGCCCGTCATGCTGGCATTCACGTAATGCGAACGATGCCCGATCAAGGCCGCCGTGACGGTGAAACAGCTCCCGCGGCACCGGCGGCACAGGGTGTCACGAACCGGAGGAGGGCACACATGACAGCGCCGAGCAAGGAACCCTGGTGCGTGAAAGTCGACACCTCCCTCTGCATGGGGTCCGGCATGTGCGAGGGCATCGCACCCGACTATTTCCAGCTGGTCGACAACCGCGCGCAGCCGACCCGCCCCCGCGTCGGGCAGAACGATCTCGTACTCGAAGCGAGCGAGAGTTGTCCGGCGGAGGCAATCCTCGTACGGGACGAGCGGACGGGCACCGTGATCGCACCCCGCGAACACTGACCCGCGCTCCGGGATCAGACCCGTCCATTCCCTCCGCCCCGAAAGGCCGGATGACGGCGCGCGGCAGGGTGAAGGCATACCGTCAGAAGGCGTCAGCCAGGCATTCCCCGCACATTCCTGTGCGCTCCTTGCACCCCGGTAAGGCATCTGCAAGCCTCGCATGGCCACCTGCTGTCCCATGATCCGGCCGCGTCGTTCGCGCTTCTCCTGTCATCCGTCGTCCCTGGTCGATTCGCCGCGCCTCCGCCCGGAGGGAGCGGCCTCCGGCGAGGCGCGGCGCGACACGGGCGTGACGGCCCGAGCGACCGGCAGGACGCTCCGACCCAGCACGGAGAAGGAGAGCACCATGCGGATCGCCCTGGTCAACATGCCGTTCGCCGACTGGTACCGCCCGTCGGTGGCGTTGAGTCAGCTCGCCGCGCACACCGAGCGCGCGTTCGGCGATTCGGTGCGGACCGACATCTGCTACGTCAACATCGACTTCGCGCTCTCGTTCGGCGCCGGTGAATACAACCGGCTCGCCAACGAATACGACAACCTGACCACCGGAATCGGCGAGTGGCTCTTTCGCAACCTGGCCTTCCCGGACTCCGACGACAACACGACCGACTACTTCCAGCGCTACTTCGCCGACGAACGGTCGGGCGATTTCCGGTCCCATCTGCTGCGCATACGAAACCGCTTGGGCGACTTCTGCGAAGGCGTCATCGACGACTACGGCCTCGCGACGGCCGACATCGTCGGTTTCACCTCCATGTTCTCCCAGAGCATCCCCAGCATCGCCCTTGCGCAGCTGATCAAGCAGCGGAATCCCGAGGTCACCACGATCATGGGCGGAGCCAACTGCGAAGCCCCCATGGGTGCGGTCCTCGCCGAGCGGATACCCGCCCTCGACTTCATTTTCTCCGGGCCCGCCCTGCACACCTTTCCCGAGTTCGTCCGGCGCCTGCTCGACGGCGAACCCGAACGGGCCGAGGCCATCCCCGGAGTGATGACCAGGCACAATGTGAGCGTCGACCGATTCCGCCGCGCCATCGGCCGGGACTGCGACATCGACGACTACGTACAGCCGGAGTACCAGAGCTTCGTCGACAAGTTCCAGGATTCCCAGGAAGCCCTGCGCGCGAGCGGCGGCACGGACGAACCCACGCTCTACTTCGAGACGTCCCGCGGCTGCTGGTGGGGAGAGCGCTCGCACTGCACGTTCTGCGGGCTCAACGGCTTGGGCATGGGATATCGCGCCATGGCCCCCGAGAAGGCGCTGGCACAGCTCCACTGGCTCTTCACATACCACCCGTGGTGCACCGCGTTCCACGGCACCGACAACATCATGCCGCGCAACTACCCGCGTGACGTCTTCCCGCACCTCAGGACGCCGCCCGGAGCGCGCCTCTTCTACGAGGTGAAGGTGCCCATCTCGGACCGCGACTTCCGCGCCATGGCGCAGGCCGGGGTGCGCGAGGTGCAGCCCGGCATCGAGGCCCTCGCGACCTCGACCCTGAAACTCATGGCCAAGGGCACCACGTCGTTCCTCAACCTCCAGTTCCTCCAGAAGTGCCTGCGGTACGACGTCGTTCCGGTGTGGAACCTGCTCATCGGCTTCCCCGGCGAGGAGGAGGACGTCTACCGGAAGTACGCGACGGACCTGCCGAACCTGGTCCACCTGCCGCCGCCCGACGGGACCTTCCTGGTCCGCTTCGACCGGTACAGCCCGTACTTCACCAAGCGGGACGAGTACGGACTCGCCCTGCAGCCCCTGGAGTTCTACCGGCTCGCCTACCCCGTGGTGCCGGACGAGCAGCTCCACGACCTCGCCTACTTCTTCGTCGACGAGAACCTCGCGCCGTATCAGCTCCAGTCCATCGAGTGGATCACGAAGCTGCGTGAGCTGACCGACGCCTGGCACGCCGCCTGGCAGCAGGACACCCCGCCCCGCCTGGTGCTCACGGCCGACGGCGCCGGAGACCCCGGCGTGCTCGACACCCGGTTCGGCACCCGCCGATGGATCCCGGTCGAACCCGGGACCGAGGCGCTGCTGCGACGGCTCACGTCCCCCGCCCGCCCCGCCAAGCTGGCCTCCGACCTGGGCGTCCCGATCGACCAGGTGCGGGCGCGCCTTGCCGAACTGGCCGACCGGAAGATCTTGTTCGAGGAGAGCGGCACCGTCATCAGCCTCGTCACGACGGAGACGGCCGCCGCGGAGGCCGAGGCCGACGAGGACACCGACCGCCGGCCGGAAACCCTCAGCATCCTCGGCCTGTGACCGGCGCGACGGCCCGGGGAGGCGCAGGGCCACGACAGGTTTGGGGCCCGGCTCGTGGCGCCGCGCCGGGACGGGCCGCCGGGGGCGCCGCGCCTCACAGCAGCGCCGCTCCCACCACAGCCGTCGCCGCCAGCACCATGATCGCCAGGACGTTGACCACCACGTCCAGGTTCTGCGAGCGCTGCTCGGCCGCGCGGTCCAGCGTGAAATCGGACGGATCGGCGGGCGTGTGGTGGACCGTGACGTCACGGCCGTACGCGCGGGCGGGGTCCGGCACGTGTGCCGTGCAGTGGGCGGTGACGGCCGTACCCTCGCGGGTGGTGAACGAGACGACCGGGGTGAGGGTGGTCGAGGTGTGGCCGTCGTCCTGGTCGACGGTGACGTCCCTCAGGACCGCGACGATCCGCCCTCGCGCGGCCTCCATCGCGGCCAGCCTGCCGACGCGGTCGTGCCTGGCCCGTACCGTCCCGGGCAGGTGGACGGCAGCGAAGACCGCCCCCGGCCCGCCGAAGCCGATCAACGCCCACGGCCACCCCCGGTCCACCGCGGCGAGGGCCACAAGCCCGGCGTAGACCAGGAAGAGCGCGCAGTTCGGCCCGCCAAGGCCACGACTGGCCTGCTCGGGGAGGGTGGAGAACCGGTAGGCGTGCGGTCTGCCCCGCGGGTGGCTGATCCCGACCTCCCGGCCCTCCCACGCCGCGGTGATCACCTCGCCGCGCTCACCCTCGTTCGTCACCGTCACCTCCTGCCCGGAGGCCGGATCGCGGTACGAGACGACCACCGATATCCCGCCCGCCCGGGACCCGCCGTGACGGGGCTCCCGCACCCGCTCGATCCGCCCCGTGAGCCGGACCGTCCGCTGCGCCCTGGTCACCCCGGCCAGCGACATGCCGTACCCGGCCACCGCCACCGCCCCCCACACCGCACACCACAGCACCAAGAACTCGTCCCACCCCATGCGCCCCTCCTCCTGCCGGCCCGGTCAACTGCCGCTGCCCCGCAGCACCTTGCCCCGCCCGTCCGCCTCCAGCGTTGCCGTACCCCCCTCTCCGGTCACCACGACCCTGAGGGTGAGCGAGCCGCTGACGCCGTCGGCCGTCAGCTGCCAGCTCCGCGTCGGGTCGACGCCGAGAGCGGCCCGGGCCTTCTCGACCAGCGCGGGCACGCGATCGTAGGGCAGGGAACGCGGGTCGAACCCGGCGCCCCGCACGCCGGTGGGAGAGAACACGACCGTCAGCAGGCGGTCCTGCACGACGACGGTGAGCGCCCGGCGCCTTCCCTCGCCCCGCGTCAACGACTCGACGGCCCTGCGCAGTTCGCCCCGGTCGAGCATCGACTGGCCCGGGCCGAGGGTGACCGTACCGGTCGCCGACGTCACGGTGGTCGTCGACGACGTCGAGGAGGAGGAGGACGAGACGGACGGCTCCCGCGAGGTGCCGCTCCCGTCGGAGCCGAACAGGTCGGCGCGGAACAGCAGGAGCACGGCGGCCGCGCCGAGCAGCAGCCCGAGGAGCGTGAGGAGACCGCCCGCCAGGCTCTCCGGGGCCTCGCTCCTCATGGCGGGGCCGGGCACCGAGTCCAAGTGCTCCGTGGCCGCCCGCTCCTCCCACTCCGGCGTGGGCCGCTTCACGATCCGCGCCTTCCACGGCCGGTCCGGCGGGTACGTGACCACCACGACGCCGCGGGGCCGGTAGTCGGACAGCTCGACGACGTTGACGTCCTGCCGGATCTCGACGCGGTAGGCGGGCGCGTCGTCCGGCGCGACGGTCAGGTCGAACCGCACCGGTACGTCGCTGGCCTCACCCCCGGCGGCCTCCAGGCTCTCGATCATCGCGAGCGCCGTGCGCGGTGCGACGGCGGCCTCACGGGCGCGGCGCGGCAGGGTGAGGAGGAAGAAGCCCAGGCCGTAGACCGCGGGCAGCGCCAGCCCCGTGACGACGAGCGCCACCTTCTCGACGACGCATCCGCTGACGAAGGCGGTCAGCGACGCCCCGATCACACCGCCCGTCAGGAACCCCAGGGCGAGTCCTGCGGGCGTGTGGTGCGTGGGCGGCGCGCCCGCGGTGATCGTCATGCGGCCGATTCTGCACGCCGCGGGGAACGGACGACAGACGTGTGCACCACCCTCGCGGTCGCCCCTTTGACCGCTTCCCGAGGGCTTTCCGGTCCCGGCGGGGCAGCCGCACTTCGGCCGCCCTGTGGCACACCGTCCCGGGGCACCCCGCGCCCCGGCAGCCCGGGCCCGCGCGGCCGAAGCGCCACCGACCGGAAGCGCGGCCGACCGGAAGCGCCGCAGGGCTGAAGCGCCGCAGGGCGGTCCGGGAAGCCGGGCTCAGCCGCCGCGCCGCACCCGGGCCGCCTTGCGGGCCTCCGCGAGCTTGCGGGCCTCACCGCCCTTGCGGGACGGCCTGCCGCCGGAGCCGCCCTTCGCGTCCTTGGTGCTGCCCAGGCCGCGGAACGGGGCGTTGTGGTTCTTGGGGCGCGCTCCGGCCGCGCCCTCGTCGAGAGACTTCCCGGAGGGGGCCCTCGCACCGGTGATCCGGCTCAGCTCCGCCTCCCCCGACCGCACCTTGGTGACCTTGGGGGTGACGTCGGCGTCCGCCATGACCTGGCTCGTCTCGCGGCGCTGCCCCGAGAGGACGAGCGTCACGACCGTGCCGGAGCGACCGGCCCGGGCCGTGCGGCCCGCGCGGTGCAGATAGTCCTTCGGATCGGTGGCCGGGTCGACGTTGACCACGAGGTCGAGGTCGTCGACGTGCAGGCCGCGTGCGGCGACGTTCGTCGCCACCAGCGCGGTGACCTGCCCGTCCTTGAACTGGGCCAGCGTCCGGGTCCGCTGCGGCTGCGCCTTGCCGCTGTGCAGGGCCGCGGCGGCCACGCCGTGGGCCCGCAGGTGCCGGGTGAGCAGGTCGACGCCGTGCTTGGTGTCGAGGAACAACAGGACGCGGCCGTCACGGGCGGCGATCTCCGTGGCCACGGCGTACCGGTCCGGGCCGTGCACGACGAGGACGTGGTGCTCGATCGCGGAGACCGCGCTGGACGAGGGGTCCACGGAGTGGACGGCGGGGTCGCGCAGGTAGCGCCGCACCAGCTGGTCGACGTCGCTGTCGAGGGTGGCGGAGAACAACATCCGCTGCCCGTCGGGACGCACCTGGTCCAGGATCTCGGTGACCTGCGGCAGGAACCCCATGTCACACATCTGGTCGGCCTCGTCGAGGACCGCGACGCGCACCCGGCCGAGGCGGCAGCCCTTGCGCTCGACGAGGTCGTGCAGCCGACCGGGCGTGGCGACGACGATCTCGGCGCCGTCCCGCAGCGCGGCGGCCTGCCGGCCGATGGACACTCCGCCCACCACGGTCGCGAGCCGCAGCCGCAGCGCCTCGGCGTACGGGGTGAGCGCCTCGCCGACCTGCTGTGCCAGCTCCCTGGTGGGCACCAGGACGAGCGCCAGCGGCTCCTTGGGCTGCGCGCGCCGCCCGGCCGTCCGGGCGAGCATCCCCAGGCCGAAGGCGAGCGTCTTGCCGGACCCGGTGCGGCCCCGGCCCAGCACGTCCCGTCCCGCGAGCGCGTTCGGCAGCGTCGCCGCCTGGACGGGGAAGGGCACGGTCACACCGTGCTCGTCGAGCACGCGCAGCACCGCGGCCGGCAGGCCAAGGCCGGCGAAGGACGCCGGGGCGGGGCCCCGCGCCTCGGACGCGTGGTCCTGCTGCCGGGCATCGGCACGTGCTGATTCGCTCACAGAGAGCCTTCCTCCGAAGGGACCGTACCGAGGAAG
Source organism: Streptomyces sp. CC224B (assembly GCF_030010595.1). Lineage (NCBI taxonomy): Bacteria > Bacillati > Actinomycetota > Actinomycetes > Kitasatosporales > Streptomycetaceae > Streptomyces > Streptomyces sp. CC224B. The sequence continues at coordinate 14,092 of NZ_JASCXL010000048.1, forward strand.
GCGCGGCGGGGACGCGGCCACCGGCCAGGAACACCGAACGGAGCACCGACACGGCCACGCCGCAAACACCCCACGTTAGCACGGGACACCCCGCCCGGGCCCTGGCACATGTGGCTCGCGAGCCCGGACACCCACCCGGGCCCCTCATCCGTCACGGGATGGCACATCGCCGGGGTGAACCAAGCGGACCCCGGCCCTCCGTGTCGGCGGGTCCGTACGCTGGCGGGGCTTGCGCCGCCTCGGGGTGGGTGCGCCGGCGTGTCATCGTGGCGGCGGGGCCGCGGTGGGAGAGGGGGCGTGCTGTCGGGGTCGGGGGGCTGGTGTGGGTGGGGGTGCCTCCTCGGGCTCGTGGAGCAACCGATTCCCCTGCCTCCGGCTCTTCGGAGGCACAGAGGCACAGAAGCTGATCGACGACCGCAGGCACGACCACCGCTACGGGCAGGGACCTGGAGGACTGATGGGCACGCGGCAGACCGATGGTGACGACGTATTAACCGTGGAGGACACGCTCAGTGCCGAGGTGGTGGCCGTCTACCGCTGGCTGGCCCTGCACGGCCAGCTCGATCCCGTCCGGACGGCCGAGGAGACGGGGGTCGGCGAGAGAGCGGTGCGCGGTGCGGTGGACTACCTCGTCCGCGTCGGCCTGGTGCAGCGGGGCGAGGAGGGGGACGACCGGCTGTGGGCCGTCGACCCGCACCTCGTCGCCTCGGTGGCCACCGCGCCGGTGGAGCGGGCCATCGCGGAACAGCAGACGCGGCTGCGCGTCTTCCGCGACCAGTTCGCCCGGCTGGCGTCCGACTACGAGGAGGGGCGGAACGGCGCCTTCAGGGACGTGGAGGCCATCCCCGGCCTCACCCAGGTGCGGGCCGCGCTGACCCGGGCGGCCGAGCAGTGCCGGGAGGACATGGTCACCGTGCAGCCCGGCGGCACCCGCCCGCCCGAAGTGCTCCAGGACGCCCTGCTCCGGGACAGCCAGCTCCTCGCCCGGGGGGTGCGGATGCGCACCCTCTACCACCACACCGCCCGGTTCAACAGCCCCAGCCAGGCGTACGTGGCCACGATGAGCGCGCTGGGCGGCGAGTACCGGACCGCCCATCAGCTCGTCGGCCGCGTGATCATCTTCGACCGGGAACTGGCGTTCATGGCCAACCGCAACGACCGGCTGGGCGCGGTGGTGGTGCGCGAGCCGTCGGTGGTGCACTTCCTGTACGAGCTGTTCGAGCAGATGTGGTCGCAGGCCCAGCCGTTCTCCGACGCGGCCGCCGACGGCCTGGAGGCGGTCGCCAAGGACCTGGACCGCACCATCCTGCGGCTGCTGGCGGCCGGGCTGAAGGACGAGACCATCGCGCGGCGCCTCGGCATGTCGCTGCGTACGACCCGCAAGCACATCGCGGACATCATGCAGGTGCTCGGCGTCCAGAGCCGTTTCCAGGCCGGGGTCGCGGTGTCGGCGAGGGGGTTGCTGGATGACGATGACGATGGTGATGACGAGGGTGGTGAGGACGGCGTCCGCTCGGGGGCGGGGGCGGAGGGCACGGCGGCCCCGGCCTGATCCGGTGGCCGTCCCGCGGGGGCGCGGGCCGTCAGTCCAGGCACTCCAGGTGGAGTTCCAGCAGGGTGGTCGGGACGTGGACCTCCGACAGCCGGTAGGTGTGGTCCCGGGGCACGAAGAGGGTGCCGCCGGAACGCAGCCGCATGCCCAGCGGGTGCGGGGGGCCGGGTGCCGGGTCCTCACCGATGCGCGACAGGACGCAGCGGCAGGCCCCTTCCAGGACCGTGACCGTGGACTCGGCGCCCCGCGGCCCGCCCTCCGCGACGTGGGAACCGGCCGCCAGGAAGCGGTAGGAGTAGCGCACCCGCAGATGTAACTTGCGGCCCAGCGCCGCCGCCAGTTCCTCCGTGCCTGGCCGGCCCCGCACGGAGGGACCGGCGCCCTGCTCGGGCTCGGCCGGCCGGCCGAGGCCGAGCAGGGCCGACAGGGTCGTGGGGTCCTCGGGCCACAGCAGGGCGGGCCCCTTGGTCCCGTTGGCCGCCACGCACAAGGCCAGCTCTTCGACGAAGGACTGCATCGGCTGGCTGAGGCCTCGCTCTCCGGGCACGGTTCTCCGATCTCGCCGCACGTCCGGGCGATGCGGGGTGGATGAGGTGTAGCAGGGCTCCCGGACACACCGGGGAAGGGAGCGGCGGCCACCTGGGCGCCCGCGGCCGCGGCCTTGATCCGACACCTCGGCCTTGGCCTTGGCCTTGAACCGACACCGCGGCCTTGGCCGTGGCCTTGGCCCGGCAGCCTGCCCGTGGCGAGGATTCTGCCGCCCCGGTGCCGGTCCCGGCAGCCGTATATTCAGCCTGCCCGCCGGGCCCGGTTCGGCGGGCGCGCGGCTCCGCCGGGCCGGGCGCGGTCGCTCCTCCCGCTCGGCGGGGCCGTCGCCGGCGCCCGCCCCCACCCGCGGGTCACCCCTGGAAGCGGCCCCAGCCGCTGTCGCCGGTGGGCGCGATGGAGGACGTCGTCCGGGTGTCGGTACGGCCGGTGTCGGTACGGCCGGTGTCGGCGGCAGCGGTTCCGGCAGCGGCGCCGACCGTCAGCAGGCAGAGAGCGGCGACCACGAACGCGCGGACAGACGTCATGACTTCTCCTGGGACGCAGAGTGAGGAATGGTGGAGAAGTCCCGGCCGGTACCGTCCGGCCGTTCCCTTCCCGCTCCTCCAGAGTGGTGGGCGTCCGCCCCGGAAACCACCGCGGGCACCGTTCACCAAGTTCTCCGGCACCAAAGCGGGGGGTGGACGAAACACCCGAAGCGCCTCAACCCCTGACGACACGGGCCGTCATGGTTGCCCTGGCCGTAGCGGCTGTCATGGTTGCCGTGGCCGTCCGGCGCCCTCAGCCGCCACGGCTCATCGAAGGCTCCCGGAACGACTCCCTGAGCGTCGCCCGGTCGATCTTCCCGTTCCGCGTCGACGGCAGCGCGTCCAGCTCCGTGAAGTGTCTGGGGACCATGAACCGGGGCAGCCGGGAGGCACACGCGCTCAGCAGGTCCTCCTGATCGACCTCCGCGCCGGGCACGAGGGTGTAGAACGCGGCCAGTTGGGTGGACGCGGCCACCTTGACCCCGACGACCGCGGCCCGGCGGACCCCGGTGACCCCGGCGATCACGGACTCCACCTCCCCCGGCTCGACGCGGTAGCCGTTCACCTTGAGCTGGTCGTCGAGCCTGGAGACGAAGCGGAACCCGGCCCCGTCGAACGTGACCAGGTCGCCGCTGAAGTAGCAGCGCCGCACGCCGCCGTCCCGGTGCTCGAGCTCCCGGAACTTCCGCGCGGTGAGCGCCTCGTCACCGGCGTACCCGATGCCGACGCAGTTCCCGGCGATGACCAGCTCCCGGGTCTCGCCGGGCGCGAACGGGCGCAGCCGTCCGTCGACGTGGCACAGCAGCTCCGCGTCGACGACCGCGGTGCCGATGGGCGGCCGGTCCGGCCAGTCGGTGACGTCGCCCGTCAGCCGGTACTGGGTGACCACGTGGGTCTCGCTCGGACCGTACTGGTTCACCAGCGTGAGGCCGCCGGCGCACAACCGCCGCACCTCGTCGTTGATCACCAACTGCTCGCCCGCCACCGAGATCTCCCGCAGGCTCGGTGGCGTCCCGCCCGCGGCACACGCGGCGGCGGCCAGTCCGTGCAGTCCGACCACCGGCTGGAAGAGCCGGGCGGCGTCGTGCTCGCGGATGATGTCGAGCAGCGTGAAGGGGTCGAGCCGGTCGTGGTCGTTCACCACGACCAGGGTCGCCCCGGCCAGCCAGGTCGCCACCGTGTCCTCGTACACCATGTCGAAGCCGATGGACGACATGTGCAGGGTGTTCGGGGGGCGGTCGTGGCTCCACCGCTGGACGTGCCAGGCGCCGAGGTCCGCCAGGACCACCGGCGGCACCGCGACGGCCTTGGGCTCGCCCGTGGACCCGGAGGTGGGGATGACGTAGCAGACCGGGCCGGTCGCGACCTCGGCGCGCCTCGGTCCCCGGATCGACCGGAAGGTGTGTTCCGCGACCCCCGCCCCGACCGGGGCGCACTCGTCGGCCCGCAGGACCATGGCGCAGTCGGCGCTCCGCACCAGCTTGGTGGTCCAGGCGGGCGGCATGGCCGGGTCGATGGAGAGGACGCCGGCGCCGACGCGCCAGACCCCCAGCACCGCCGCGCACCGGGACCACGAACGCGTCGCGTGCACGTCGACCACGTCTCCGGGGCCGATGCCGCGTGCGGCGAGGCCGCCGGCGATCTCGGCGGACACGTCGTCGAGTTCGCCGTAGGTGTGGGCGACGCCGCCGTCGACGACCGCCACCGCGTCCCGGTGCCGGTCGAGGGCGTCGGCCAGGGCCCGGATCAGTGACCCTTCGATGCCGCTCATGCGATCAGGCCCCCGTCGACGAGCTCCAGCGGACGGTAGTCGCGCGAGGCCACGAACTCCGGGCGCGGGCGGGGCACGTCGCGCAGTTCGTTGTCGACGCTGTTGTAGCTGACGAACGCCATGGTCCGGTCGGTGGGCGACATGTTCGCGCCGGAGCCGTGCGCGATGCAGGGGTGGAAGAACAGCAGGCTTCCGGCACGCCCGACGACGGACCGGATCTCCGACTCCGCGGTCACCTCGGCCATCTGCTCGGCGTCCAGGGCGAACTCCAGCCTCGCCGACAGGTCGGCCTCCCACCCGGAGGCGTCCTCGGCGCCGGGGCGCCACGGGGCTATCGCGTCGTTCCGGTGCGAACCGGGTACGACGAGGAGCGGGCCGTTGTGCTCGGTCGCGTCGTCCAGGAGCACCGCGGCGTTGACCGCCCGCGGCTCCGGCATACCGTCCTTGGCGCCCCAGACGCTGTAGTCCTGGTGCCACTGCCAGACCTCCCCGCGCAGCGCCTGCTTCGCGTTGACCTTGCACTGGAACACGTGCACCTTGCTCTCCAGGAGTTCCTCCGCCGCGGAGAGCAGCTCGGGCAGCCGCACAAGGCGGGAGAAGAGCGCTCCCGTGGTGTGGCAGCCGTGGATGCCCCGCACCGTGGTGCCGTCCTCCTCGAAGATCCGCCCGGGGTGCTCGGTCGCGTAGAGGCCGGCCACCTCGTTCCGCAGGGCGGCGATCTCGTCGGCGTCGAAGGCGTCTTCGACGAGCAGGAACCCTTGGGAGCGGTACTCCGCTATCTGGCTTTCGGTGAGCATGACTCGATGACCTCTCTGCCGTGTTCTCTGCCGTGGTCTCGTTAAGGCGTTGAAGATTGCTGTCCCTGGAAGGGCGGCGCGCGCAGGGCCGCGTCCTCACACGCGGAGGCCCAGTTCGTCGATCACCATGCTGATGCTGATCACGCTCAGCCGCGTGTCGCCCTTGCTCACGGCGCCGTGGGCCGCGAGCCGTTCGAGTGCGTCCGTACGGAAGACCCCGCTGCCCGCGACCAGGTCGCGCCATCCGGCCAGGAGGCGGTCGTCGGCGAGGGCGGACAGGCCGTGCGCGGTGAACCCCTGCTTCGCGCGGCGCAGGACGGTCTCCGGGACGACGCCGGCGTACGCCGATTTGAGGCACGCCTTTCCCTCGAAGTCGACGACCTTGGTGTCGTCGCCGACGCGCAGTGCCAGGTCGACCACGGGATTTGCGAGGAACGGGTACCGGCCCTCCACGGAGTGCGCCATCAGCATCGCGTCGCCGTGGTCGCCGAGCAGATGGCTCCCCAGTTGCACGGACGTGTCGGCCACCGACCGCATCTGCATCGGCGTGAGCCCCGCGGCCTCGCTGTCGGTGAACGGAACCAGCCTGTCCCTCCAGAACTCCTGACCGGCCAGCGCCTCGGCGCTCTCCGGCGTCAGGCTGTCCGCCCGCCGGCGGTCCACCTGCCGCCAGTCGACCTCCCAGGAGAAGTCGGCCCGGCCCCAGGCGCTCTCGTTCTCCGCGCGGCCCGGTCGTGGCGAACGGCCGAGTCCGTCGAACGCGTACGAGTCGTAGCCGAAGAACAGCTCGTCGGCCCCCTCCCCGGAGAGCACGCCCTTCAGCCCGCTCGACCGGACCTCGCGCGACAGCATCAGGGCCGCCACGTTGTACGTCTCGCGCTGCGGGTAGCAGCAGCGGCGCACCATCTGCTCGAACCCGGCGGTGACGTCCTCGCGGAGGCAGGGGATCTCGCGGTGCTCGCTGCCCACGGCACCGGCCACCTCGCGCTGGAAGCGGTGTTCGTCCAGGAGGGCGTCGCCGAACACCACCGAGTACGTGCGCAGCGGCTTGTCCACGGCCGCGGCGGCCTCCACGACCAGGGTGGAGGAGTCGAAGCCGCCGCTGAGGCAGGCCCCGATCTCGACGTCCCCGCGCAGCCGGTCGCGTACCGCCTGCCGCACCCCGTGCCGGAGCTCCTCCGCGGTCACCGCGGGCCCGTCCGTCACGAACTCGCCGTACCGCCAGTAGCGGACCGTCTCGGATCCGCCGCCGCCGAACCGCACCACGGTCCCGGGCGGCACGGCGCGGACGTCGCGCACCAGGGTGCGCGGCGCGACGATGTTGCCGAGCTGGAGGTACTGGTCGACGGCGCCGAGGTCGAGGCGCCAGGTGCCCGGCACCGAGCGCACCAGGGGCCCGAGTTCGGAGCAGAAGTGCACCTGGCCGTCCGCCTCGGTGTAGTAGAGCGGGCTGACACCGAAGCGGTCCCTGCCCAGGTGCAGCGTGCCCTCGACGCGGTCGTGGATCGCGGTGGCGAACTGCCCGTCGATCAGGGCAAGCCCGGCGGGCCCGTGGCGCGCGAACAGTTCGGGGACGACCGCCACGTCGGCGCGGTTGGCGGCCCGCGCCAGGCCGAGCCGGTCGCGCAGCTCGTCGGCGTTGTAGATCTCGCCGTTGGTGACGGCGACGAACCGTCCGCCGCCGTCCTCGGCGGGCTGCCAGCCGTCCTTGAGCGCGGTCATGCCGAGGCGGGCGAGCTTCGCCGTCAGCACGGGGGTGCTCAGCGAGTAGGTCTCGTCGGGTCCGCGGTGGGTGAGCCGGGAGTGCATGGTCGCCGTGACGGTGCGGTCGAGGCCGCCGTCCGGCGCGTAGGTTCCGCACAGGCCGCACATCGCGCTACACGCTCCGCTGCGGCAACTGGTCGGTGAGCGCGCGCAGGTCCCGCGCGCGCAGCACGTCGCGCACCCCGGCGTCCAGCCAGCCCAGCTCGCGCAACGTCGCGACCAGCCGCAGCGTCGACGCCGAATCGCCGCCCAGGGCGTAGAAGTTGTCGTCGAGGACGGCGTCGTCGATCCCGGTGAGGCGGCCCACGAGGGTGAGCACCTGCTGCACGGGGGTGGACGCGGCGCCCTCGTCGCGGGCGCGGAGGCCCCGCAGAGCGTGGCGGTCGACCTTCCCGTTCGGGGTGTACGGCAGCGCCTCGACGCGGTGCAGCACCGAGGGGACCTTGTACGGGTCCAGGGCGCCTTCGAGGTGGCGGCGGAGGTCCCTCGGGTCGGCGTCGCCGAGGTAGTAGCAGACCAGCGCGTCGCCCCCGGTGTCGGCCGGTGTATCGCCCCCGGCGGCGGTCGGTGCGTCGGCCCGGGCACCGGTCGGTGCGTCGCCCCCGGCGCCGGTCGGTGTGCCGGCCGCTGTGCCGTCCGCGGTGCCTCCCGCGCCGTCGTGCGACTCCACGGTCACCACCGCCTCGACGACGGCTTCCGCCCGGCACACGGTGTTCTCGATCTCGCCGAGGTCCAGGCGGTAGCCGCGGAGCTTCACCTGGTGGTCCAGGCGCTCCACGAAGTACAGCTCACCGTCGCGGAGTTCGGCGACGTCGCCGGTCCGGTACTCCGTGCCGTCGCCCGCGGGGCCGAACGGCCGCACGCCATGGTCGGTCAGGTATCCGGCGGCCACGGCGGGCCCCGTGATCACGATCTCGCCCCGGCGCACCGGGCCGCCGGTTCCCGCGGGCGCGGCCTCTTCGCCGAGGTCGCGCAGGTGGTACGCGCCGTCGCCCACGAGGTCGCCGAGGGGCACCCCGGCACGGCACCGCGCCGGGTCGAGCGGGCCGGTCAGCAGGTTGCACACCGTGGTCTCCGTGGCGCCGTAGGCGTTGTGCAGCGTGGCCACCGCGGACCACTTGGCGACCACCGCCGAGCGGCAGGCCCCGCCGCCGTTGATCACGTGGCGCAGCCGCAGCGCGCCGCCGGGCTCCGTCGCGGTCAGCGCGAACGGGGTGGTCTTGAGGTGCGTGATGCCGAACCGCTCCAGGGTGTCCCGCAGCTCCGTGCCCGGCGCCAGGCGTGCCTCGTCCAGGACCACGAGGCAGGCGCCGGCCGTCAGGGTCCACAGGATCTCGGTCATGCACCCGTCGAAGGTGAGGCGGGCGAACTGCAGGGTCCGCGCGCCCGGCCCCACGGACAGCCGCTCGACGTGGTCCCGGACCACTGCGGCGAGCGGGCCCGGGCGCACCAGGACGCACTTGGGCTCGCCGGTCGACCCGGAGGTGTGGATGGCGTAGCAGAGCTCGCCCTCGACGTCGGCGAGCCCGTGCGCGGGACGGGGTCCGTCGGGGCACCAGGCCTCCGGGACGTCGGTGAGGTACACGTCGCCGTCGTCCCGCGACCGGGCCAGGCGGCGCACGCCGAGCAGCTTGACCTTCGCGGCGTTCGACGCCACGCTGTCGCGGCTGTCGAGGAACACGAACGGGCGTCGCGCCCGGAGCGCTCCGACCATCGCCGTGATCGCGCCGAGCCCCTTGGCCGCCTCGATCCCGACGAACGCGCCGGGTGCGACGTCCGCGCCCAGGTCGTCCGCGCACATCCGGGTCAGCTTGTCGAACTCCCGGTAGCTGACCGTCCGGTCCGCCGTGCGCACGGCGTCGCCGTCGGGATGCTCGCGTACCGCGCGTTCGAATCCGTGTATCAGGGACATGTGACTCCAGTTCCACTCGCCGCCGACGCGCAGGGCCGTACGGACGTGAGACAGCAGGGGCGTTCCCGGCGGACCGCGGCGGGCCCGCCCGCCTCCGGGTTCAGCCGACCGGGTGGGTGAGCGTGCCGACGCCCTCGACCACGGCCCGCACCGTGTCCCCCGGGCTGATCGGGACGGCGCCCGGGGTGCCGGTGCAGATCACCGTTCCCGGTGCGAGGGTCCGGCCCATGGTGAAGTACTCCACCAGGAAGCCCAGGTCGTACTTCATGTCGCGCGGCGTCGCCGCCGCGACCACCTCTCCGTTCCTGACGGTGGAGATCCGGATCGCGTCCAGGCTGTCGCCGGGGAACTCGTCCAGGGTCACCAGGGCCGGGCCGATGCTGCAGAACGTGTCGAACCCCTTGGCCCACGGGATGTAGCGGGGGTTCTCGCGGATGGCGTCCTCCGCCGTCATGTCGAGGACGGCCGTCACCCCGGCGACGACGGACCGCCAGTCGCCGCGGGGGACGTCCTTGCAGCGGGTGCCGACGACCAGCCCCAGCTCCGCCTCGGCGGTCACCCGCCGCGACTGGGCGGGCAGCCGGATGGTTCCGCCGTTGCCGACGAGGCACGACGCGGGCCGCAGGTACGACCCGGGGCCGGAGGCGGGCTGCTCGGTCTCCAGGTCGTCCGAGTGGCGCCGGTAGTTGAGCCCGGCGCCCCAGATGACGGCGTCGCCGTCGGCGACGGTGGCCGCGCCGGACAGGTCCGGGCCGGGGCCGGGGCCTTCGGAACGGGCCGCCCGCTGCCTGGCCCGGGCCTCCAGGTCGCCGAACCGCCGGTCCGCGAGCAGGTCCCCGATGCGGGTGAGGCCCTCGTACCCGCCGATCTCCCGCAGCGGGAGCCAGCGGTCGTCGACGCCCACGAGGACGTCCTGCCCGGTGCCGCTCTTGGCGAGCTTCATGGCGTCGCCCCCTTCTTTCAGTTCGCCAGTTGGAGTGGGCGCGGGCTCTCGCCGTCGGCGATGCGGGCCGCCGCCGCGTGGAAGTCGGCCGCTCGCGGGCTCTCCTCCGCCACCCCGACCGCGGTCTCCATGAGCCGGGCCGGGTCGGTGCGGTACTTGACGGCGAGCTCCTCGACCAGGGGGAAGAAGCCCGAGTGGATGCCGATCACCGCGCCGAGGACCTGCATCGCGCGCCCCTGCCCGATCACCCGCATGTTGACCCGGCACAGTTCGGCGAGCGCGGCCAGTTCCTCGTACGCGAACCGGTCCTCGCCCAGGAGGTTGCTGATCGCGGCGAGGGACTCGGTGGCGGCGTTGCCCGAGCCGCGGCCGATGCCGTTCAGCGTCCCGTCGAGCAGGGTGGCGCCCGCCCGGAAGGCGGTGACGGTGTTGATGTTGGCCAGGCCGAGGTTGTCGTGGCCGTGGAAGCCGACGACCGGGTACCGGTCGGCGACCGCGCCCACGTACCGTTCCACGGTCTCGGGGGTCATCGCGCCGTAGGAGTCGACCACGTAGACGCCCGCGATCTCCGGCCCGACGCCGTCGAGCATGCCGAGCAGCCGGTCGACCGGTGTGGCGCTGGACTTCATCAGGTTGAGGTGGACCTCGCCGCAGACGTCCGCGACCTCGCGGAGGTAGGGCAGGTGCTCCTGGACGCGCTCCGGTTCCACCCCGACCCGGACGAAGGACATCCCGCGGTCGCACATCTGCCGGATCGTCGCCGGCCGGGTGAAGCCGGGCTGCGCGAACATGCCCCAGGGCTTCGCGGACAGCGTCGACCGGGCGAGGTCGCACCAGGCGAAGTGGTCGATGTTCCCCGCCTTGATGCCGGTCCGCTCGGCCTCGAGACCGATCCCGTGACCGATCTCGACCCGGGCGACCGGGGTCTCGTCGAGTCCGGCGAGGAGCTCCGCCACGAAGTCCTCGTCGAACTCGAAGTCGACGGCGTAGGCACCGTCGCGCAAGGTGCAGTCGAGCAGTTCCATCTCGGACATCGCCCGGGATCGGCTGTCTGTCATGGGCCTTCGCCCTCCTCGGCTCGGCACGGACGTACACACGGACGTACACACGAACAGTCGGGTGGTGCGGGGCGCGGGCTCAGATGTGCTGCCGCATCGGGGTGAAGTCGACCAGGACGACCGCGCGCTCGCCCGTCTCCGGTCCGGCCCCGCGCCTGATGGGGGACACGTAGTGGCTGACCTTCTCGTCGGTGACGCCGTAGGACTCCAGCGGCCCGGTCAGTTCGAACTCGGCCAGGGCCTCGCCCGCGGGCACGTCCGCGGGCAGTCGGCCCCGGTACTTCGGCGGGGCGATCACGTTCACGCCGCCGACGACGTTGCTGCGGTACACCAGGTGCGCGAAGACGAACGGCTCGCCGTCCTGGTGGAGTTCGTTGGGCGAGGAGATCGCCTCGTGCCCGGGGTCGTCCACCGCCAGCTTGATCAGGTGCACCCCGACGTGCAGCGGGAAGGCCGCGTCGTCCTGCGACCAGCGCGTCTGCGCGAAGTCGAAGGAGAGGATGTCGTGGATGATCGGGTTGTTCCTGGCGGTCTCCGTCATGGCGGGCAGCTTGCGGACCACGCCGACGTACTCGGGGTTGTGGTCGGCCTGGTAGTAGCCGTTCATCCAGCCCTCTTCGCCGATGTGCGTGTCCGGTATCCACGTGAACTCCCGCGACCACGGCAGGAACACCCCGCGGGCGTAGCGGCGGTTGCGGCCCGCCTCGGTCGCGTAGGGGTCCGGCGGCAGGTCGGCGAATTCGGCGCGCAGGTTCTGGAACACGGCGTCGGATTCGGCGATCCCGAATTCCGTGGCGAGGTCGTAGCGGGCGAATCCGTGCTCGACGAGGGTGGTCGTTTCGGTGAGCGTCTGCATGACTGTCCCAAGCGGTAGTCGGAAAGGGTGGGCTGCGGGGCTTCGGGGGGCTGCGGTGGCCGACGGGCCGGGCCGTCAGGCCGCGGCGAGCCGGTGGGCCGGGCGGACGACCACCTGGCGCCGGCGTCCGCACCGGGTGGAGAGCTCCACCCGCGGGTTGTCGTCGAAGAGGTCGAGGCGGAGCAGCCGCTCCTCGCTCCAGCCGAGCAGCCGGAACTCGCCGGCGCCCAGGTGCAGCAGTTCCACCGGCGCGCGCCCCGCGACGCGCAGCACGAGCCCGCCGTCCTCGGCGGCCACGTCGGCGACGAGGTCGGTCTCCTCGTCGTCGACCACCTGCAGGCCCCACTCCATGAAGGACAGCGGGACGGCGAAGCGGCAGCCGAACTCGTCGAGCTCGGGCCCGGTCAGCGGCAACACGGGCCGGTAGTAGGCGATGTCGCTGGCCGGAAGGAGGGCCCGGAAGCTCTCCGGGAACAGCGACAGCAGCCTGTCGTTGGTCGCGCAGTCCGCGACCAGGTGGATCCTGGCCCGGTCACCGGTGTTGCGCACGGAGTGCGGCCGGTCGAAGTCGGCGTACCAGAGCGTGCCCGGCTGCCACCGCTGTTCGACCCCGTCGACCACGAGGACCGCGCCGGGGTTGGTGACCAGGGGGATGTGCAGCCGTACGTAGCCGTAGGGCAGGCCGATCGGGGTGTCCGAGTGCTCCGCGACGGACACCCCGGGGGCCAGGGCCATCAGGCGGACGCTGCGCAGTTCGGTACCCAGCTCGGCCAGGACCTGTCCGAGGTAGGGGGCCTTCGCCATCAGGGGGGTGTCGGCGAACCCGTCACGTCCCGGGCCGCCGGGGTCGGTCCGCCGGACGTCCCCGTTCGGCGCGCGCAGCGAGAGGACCTTCCAGTCCACGTCGGACTCCTCGCCGACGACGCCGTCCTCGAAGGACCGCTGCCGTGCCCAGAATTCGGAGTTCCCGAGTTCCGCGAGATCCGCGTTCAGCCGGTCGATGTCCAGGTCGTCCCGCAGCATGACCGCCGCCGGGAGATTCCGCAAGGATCCGCTCTCCTGCATGAAAGCCTCGCTTCAATGAGCTTCGTTCGCTTGTGCCTTGCTGTCGATATCCTACGTCCGCGCAACTCCGGGAAAAGGTTCTCGCGGTGCGCGGAAACGGCCAGGACTCTTTAGGACATGGCCTTTTCGGCGGCTTCCAAGGAATTCACGCGCGTGGATTCCGGGAAATCGCGCATGGTGCGGATCGGGCTGAACAGCAGAACGGCCGTCGACAGGACCTGCAGCCCGCTCATCATCCACAGCGTCCGGCGGACACCGGACACCGAGCCGAGCGCGCCGCCGAGCAGTCCGCCGACGGCGATGGCGCCGAAGCTGATCACGGCCGTGCTCGCGCTGATCCGCCCGATCAGGTCCGGTGGGCAGTACCGCTGCCGGAAGGTGTCGGTGATGATGCTCGCCGCGACCACTCCGGCGCCGGCGCCGACACCGCCGACGACGAAGAAGGCGAGTCCGGCGCCCGGGCCGGTCAGGGGGAAGAGCAGGGTGAAGGGTGCGGCGGCCACCTGGCAGAGCAGTGCGGCGCGGGCGGTGCCGAAGCGCCGGGACACCCGGGGGGAGACCAGCACTCCGAGGAGGCCGCCGAGGCCGCACAGCGTGAGCACCGCGCCGACCACGGCCTCGCCGGCGCCGACCGTCCGCACCAGGAAGGCCACTTCGATGGAGCTCATGCCGGTCAGCGCGATGTTGGACACCGCGCTGAACAGCGCGAGGGTACGCAGGACGGGGTCCCGGAAGAGGAACCGCAGGCCGTCGCCGACCTCGGTGCGCAGGCGCCGCCGCCGGACCGCCGGGGGCGGCGGCTCGGTCGCCGGGATCGCCCGCAGGCAGAGCCAGGACACCACGAAGCTCAGCGCGTTGGCCAGCAGCCCGGTGACGGCGCCGAAGGCCTGCACCAGCAGGCCGGCCAGGCCGGGTCCGGTGACCTCGGCGGTCGACTCGCTGCCCTGCAGCCGCGCGTTGCCGGCCAGCAGCTCCTCGTCGCCGAGCAGCGTCGGCAGGTACGCGCGCTGCGCGGTGGTGAAGAAGACGTTGGCGCACCCGCCGGCGAAGGCGGCCAGGAGCAGGTGGGGGATGGTGAGGACGCCCGCCCAGGCCGCGGCCGGGACACTGGCGAAGGCGACGAAGGAGACGGCGTCGCAGACCAGCATCACCGGGCGGCGCGGCAGCCGGTCCACCCACGCGCCCGCGGGCAGGCCGAGGAGCAGCCAGGGCAGGTAGGCGACCGAGGTCAGGAGTCCCACGACGAGGGTGTCCGCGTGCAGGGTGAGGACGGCGACCAGGGGCAGCGCCACCACCGCGATGCCGTTGCCGAACAGGCTCGTGGTCTCCCCGAGCCAGAACAGGCGGAACGCGCGCCCGGACACCGCGCCCGGTCGGGGCTCGCCGGTCATCGCTGTCCCGCCGCGGCCCGCGGGCCGTCGAGGCGGGCGAGTTCCGCGGCGAGGACGGCGCCGATCCGCGCGATCGGCTCGGGCCGGGTGATCTCGCCGTGGGCGCAGGCGATCTCGTGCACGTCGAGCCGTCCGGTCACGTGGTCCCGCCAGGACTCCGGCGCGGGCGCGTCCTGCGGCCTGCCCTCGGTGGCGGAGAAGAACACCGCGTCACCCCGGTACGTGCGGGGCTCCAGCTCCCCGTAGATCCGGTCGTTGTCCACGAACACCCGGGCCAGGGCGGCGGCCTCCGGCCGGGTCAGCCGTTCGAGCGCGCTGCCCGGCCGGCGGAGCGCCCGCTCGTAGTCGTCGGGGCCCAGCGGTCCCCCGCCGCACGCGGGCGGGTCGTACCCCAAGGACTCCAGGAGCTCGGTGTACGCCTCGGAGCTGCCCTCGGTGAGGGGCCGGTAGCCGGGTACCGCGGCGGGCGGGTAGCCGTCGAGCAGGGCGAGCAGGTCGACGCGGGCCCCCGCGGCCTGCAGCTCGGTGGCCATCAGGTGGGCGACCACGGCGCCGAAGGACCATCCGACCAGGCGGTAGGGCCCCTCGGGCTGGACGGACCTGATCCGCTCCACGTAGTCCTCGACCATGTCCCGCCAGGGCCGGCCCGTCGCCGCCGCGTCGGTGAGGCCCCGCGCCTGGAGGCCGTGGACGGGGATGTCGGCGTCGAGGTGGCCGAGCAGGCCCGCGTAGCTCCAGCCGATGCCGGCGGCCGGATGGACGCAGAAGACGGCGGGCCGGCCGGCTCCCGTCCGCAGCGGCAGCAGCGGCGACAGCGGGTCGTGCCGCGCGCCGGCGGCGAGCCGGTCCGCCAGGCCGGCCGCGGTGGGCGCCTGGAACAGGTCCAGGACGGTGAGGTCGCCGCCCAGGACCGTCCGCACCCGGGCGAGCAGCCTGGTGGCGAGCAGGGAGTGGCCGCCCAGGTCGAAGAAGCTCTCCTCGGCGCCGACCCGGCCCAGGCCGAGCACCTCCGCGAACAGGGTGCACAGGACCTCCTCGTAGGGTCCGCGAGGGCCGCGCGACGCCGGGCGGTGCGTGAGGTCGGGGGGCGGCAGCGCGCCCCGGTCCAGCTTTCCGTTGGGCGTCATCGGCAGCCGCTCGACCACCTGGAGGAAGGCCGGGACCATGTGGTCGGGCAGGACCGTGGACAGGTGCCTGCGCAGGTCGCGCGGGTCGGGCGCCCGGTCCTGCGCGGGCTGCACATAGCCCACGAGGCGCTTGTCGCCCCCGGCGGCCCCGTGCACGGCCACGGCGGCCTGCGCCACCTCCGGGCACCGGGCCAGCGCGGCCTCCACCTCGCCGAGTTCGATCCTGAAGCCCCGCACCTTGACCTGGTCGTCGATGCGGCCCAGGTAGTCCAGCCTGCCCCGGTGGTCCCAGCGGACCAGGTCGCCGGTGCGGTACATGCGGCTGCCCGCCTCGCCGGGCGCGGCGAAGGGGCAGGCGACGAAGCGTTCGGCGGTCGCGCCCGGACGGTTCACGTAGCCGCGGGCCAGGCCGGGCCCGGTCACGTACAGCTCACCGGGGACCCCGGGCGGGACGGGGCGCAGCCGCTCGTCGAGCACGAAGACCCTGGTGTTGCCGACCGGCGTGCCGATCAGCGGGTGCGGGCTGTCCGCGGCGTCCCACCACAGCGCGTCCAGGGTGCACTCCGTGGGGCCGTAGAGGTTGAGGCAGCGCGTGCCGGACGCCTCCCGGACGCGGGTCCACAGCGTCCGTCCGGCGCCTTCCCCGCCGAGCAGCAGCACCGGCGGCACGTGGGGTCCGGACAGCAGGCCCGCGTCGAGCAGGTGCTCCGCGTAGGTGGGGGTGACGTCCAGGACGTCGATCCCCGCGGTGTGGACGTAGGCGGTCAGCGCGTCGGCGTCGCGCCGTACGTCGTCGCGGACCACGTGGAGTTCGTGTCCGGCCAGCATCCAGAACAGCGCCTCCCACGACGTGTCGAACGACAGCGATGCGGTGACGGCGGACCGCAGCCGCCGGCGCGTGGTGGCCTCGGTCCGCGCGATCAGCCCGTCGCGGTGGAAGGCGTACAGGTTGCTCAGCGCGGAGTGCGGCGTCAGCACGCCCTTGGGGCGGCCGGTGGAGCCGGACGTGTAGATGACGTACGCCGCGCTGGACGGCAGGACGCGGCACTTCGGGCCGTCGGCCACGGGGCCGGCCGGTGTCCCGGTCCGGTCGACGAACAGCGCGGGCACCGCGCCGAAGTCGTGGGCCGCGGCGGTCGCGGTGTCCGTGACGACGACGACCGGCGCGGCGTCCCGCAGCATGTGCCCGATGCGGTCCGGCGGGTATTCGAGGTCGAGGTGCAGATAGGCCGCGCCGGTCCTGAGGACGGCCAGCATCGCCACGACGGACTCGGCGGAGCGGGGCAGGGCGAGCCCGACCAGCCGCTCCGTCGTGGCGCCCGCGGCGCGCAGGCGGCGCGCGAGGAGGTCGGCGCGGTCGTCGAGCTCGGCGAAGGTGAGCCGCGTGGTCCCGCACACCAGCGCGGTCGCCCCCGGTGTGCGCGCGGCCTGCGCCGCGAACACCTCCGGCACGGTGGCCGACGGCGCGGGCCCGGCGGTGTCGTTCCACGCGACGAGGACCTGGTGGCGGTGTTCGGCGGAGAGCGGGTCGGCTTCGCCGATGGGGCGGTGCGGGGCCGACACGAGCTGTCCGAGGAGCCGGGGCAGGGCGTCGGCGATCAGGTCGGCGGTGGCCCGGTCGAACAGGCCGGTGGCGTACTCCAGGGCGCCGTCGATGCCCGCGGCGTCCCCGTCGGGCGTGTGGTGCTCGCGGAAGTCCGCGGACAGGTCGAACTTCGCGACCTTCCCGTCCAGGTGCTCCTCGACGCAGGTCAGGCCGGGCAGCGACAGCGTCCCCTCCTGGGCCCGGGACAGGGTCAGCATGACCTGGAAGAGTGGGTGCCGGGCCAGGGACCGCTCCGGGTTCAGGTCCTCGACCAGCCGCTCGAAGGGGACGTCCTGGTGGTCGAAGGCGGCGAGGTCCGCGTCCCGCAGGCGGTGCAGCAGCTCGCTGAAGGTCGGGTCACCGGACACGTCGCTGCGCAGCACCAGGGTGTTGACGAAGAAGCCCACCACGTCCTCCAGCGCCTCGTCCAGGCGCCCGGCCACCGCGGTGCCGATCGGGATGTCCGTCCCGGCCCCGAGGCGGGAGAGCAGCACCGCGAGGCCCGCCTGCAGGACCATGAACGTGGTGCACCCGTGGTCGGCGGCGACCGCGAGCAGGCGGCGGTGCAGTTCGCCGTCGAGTTTCAGCGGCACCCAGTCCCCGCGGTGGTCGGCCACCGCGGGGCGCGGGCGGTCGTACGGCAGGTCCAGCTCGGCGGGCAGCCCGGCGAGGCGCTCCCGCCAGAAGGCGAGCTGCGTCGCGAGCAGGCTCTCCGGGTCGCCCTGGTCGCCCAGGAGTTCGCGCTGCCACACCGCGTAGTCCTGGTAGGTGACCGGCAGGGGCTCCCACCGCGGCGCCCGCCCCGCGGCGCGGGCCGCGTAGGCCGTGGCCAGGTCGTCGAGCAGCGGCTGCCAGGACCACTCGTCGCAGGCGATGTGGTGCAGCACCAGCGCCAGGACGTGTTCGCGCGGCGCCACCGTGAACACCGCCGCCCGGACCGGGAGTTCCGTCGTCAGGTCGAAGCCGCGGTCGACGGTGGCGGAGAGCGCCTCGGCGAGCCGGGGTCCCTCCTCGCACCCGGCCACGTCGAGCTCGGGCCGCCGGTCGAGCACCCGCGGCACGGGTTCGCCGTCGACCGCCGGGTACACGGTGCGCAGGACGTGGTGCCGGTCGGCCAGGTCGCGGAGCGCCGCGGCCAGGGCGGCGCGGTCCAGGTCGCCTCTCGCCCGGATCACGAGCGAGCAGTTGTAGACCGCCGACCGGCCGTCCACGCGGTTCAGGAACCACAGCCTGCGCTGGGCGTAGGACACGGGGGGCACGGGTCACTCCTCAGGAGGCGGAGCCGGTTGCGGCGGGACGGGCGGGACGGATCAGGCTCGGCAGGGCCCGCCAGATCTCCGGGGTGTAGAAGTGGCCGCCGCCGAGCACGTCGTGCCGGTACGGGCCGGAGGTCAGGCCGCTCCACCGGGCGCCGGCGTCGGCGCCGATCAGCGGGTCGTCGGCACCGGTGAACACCTGGAGCGGCACGGTCACCGTGGCGCCGGAGTAGGCGAAGGTGTCCCGGACGCCGATGTCGGCCCGCATCAGCTCAACGGCCAGTTCGGTGAGGTCGTCGTCGTCACGGACGTGCGGGGGCAGCAGGCCGTAGGTGCCCATCCACTCCAGGATGCGGTCGTCGCCGTCCTGGTGGGCGGGGAGGCGTTCGCTGTCGGTCAGGCCCCGGTCGGGAGCGTTGCAGGAGGAGAGGACGAGCGCGTCCGGCCCCGGCGCCCCGGCCCGCTCCAGCCGGGCGGCCACGTCGAAGGCCAGCCAGCCGCTCATGCTGTGCCCGAAGAGGACGTACGGGCCGAGGCCGGCGGTGGACAGCGCCCGGGTGACGCCGTCGGCCAGCTCGTCCCAGTCCCGGGCGAAGGGCTCGGTGAACCGCCCCTCCCTGCCGGGGTAGCAGAGCACGACCAGGTCCGTCCCGGCGGGCATGCTCGTGGTCCAGGGCCGGTACGCGGCCGTGCCGCCGCCGAAGAAGCTCAGGCCGACCAGCGTGCGCCCGGCGCCCGGCGCCCGGTGCAGGGGCACCACCGTGGTGTCCCGGACGCCGTTCGGAGTGTCCCGTCCGCGGTTCGCAGTGTCCCGTCCGCGGTTCGTAGTGTCCCGTACGCCGTTCACCGGGACGCCCCGGCGGGTATCGGCCCGGCCCCGGGGGTGCCGGTGGCGTTCGCTGCCATCGGTCAGGCCCCGTTCATCGCGGCCACGAGGCTCGCGGGCCGCATGTCCGTCCAGTGCTCCTCGACGTGGTCCAGGCACGCGGTCCGCGTGGCGGCGCCGAACGCGGTGGACCAGCCGGCGGGCACGTCGATGGCCGCGGGCCACAGGGAGTGCTGCCGCTCCGCGTTGACCAGCACGAGGTAGGAGCCGTTGTCGTCGTCGAAGGGGTTGCGCACGGAGGTGTCCTTTCCAGGGGGCCGGGCCGGACGTCGAGGACCGGCCAGCGGCGTGCGTGGGGTGGGAGGTGGTGCGGTGGGCTTGGGCGGCGGTCGGAGGCGGCCCGGGCGGCCTCGACGGCGGCGGTCGGGGCCGGGCGGCCCGACCCCGGCGGTCAGAGCCAGCCGAGCCGGGCGGCCTTGACCCCGGCCTCGAAACGGCTGCGGGCGCCGAGGCGCTCCATCAGCGCCGCCATGATGCGGCGGGCGGTCCGGTGGGAGATGTGGAGCCGGGCCGCAGCGGCGGCGTCGGTGCACCCCTGGGCGACCAGCCCGAGCAGGGCCAGTTCCGTGCCGCTCGGGGCGTCGCCCGCCGCGGGCCGGACGGCGTCCAGCGGGGTGGCCGACGACCAGGTCTGTTCGAACAGGACGAGCAGCGGGGTGACGAGGCCGGGGTCGGTCACGTGGAGCGCGCCCGCCGCCGGGTCCCGCGGGTCGGCGGGGACCAGGGCGACCGCGCCGTCGACCAGGGTCAGGTGCGGCAGCTCGGCCGCACAGGCGCGGAACTGGCCCCCGTTGCCGGTCAGCCAGCGCACGTGGGCCAGCGTCGCGGCGTCGTAGGAGCCGGTGTCCGTGCCGACGGTCCGGATCGACACCGAGCGGCTCAGCAGCGCCGCGTCGTTCCGGCGCGACGCCATGAGCTCCGGCGCCGACCGCGCGCCGCCGGGCCGGAAGGTCAGCACCTCGCGGGTGGCCTCCCCGGCCAGGCGGTCCACCCGGCTCTGCACCTCGTCCCTGCCCAGGAGCCGCTCGACCTGCTCGGCCCTGCCCGACAGACCGGACGCCCCGGACATGAGCAGGCCGACGACCTCGGCGTGGGTCTCGGCGAGCCGCCGCTGCCGGCGCATCAGCTCCTCGTGCTGGCCGGCCAGCGACTGCCGCAGGCCCAGGACCGGGTCGACCGCGGTGAAACCGCCCGGCACCTCGAAGGAGTGCCGTACCAGGCCGAGTTCGAGCAGCCGGTCGAGGCAGGCGCGGACCAGGTCCGGCGCGACGGCCAGCCGGTGGGCGATCGCCTCGGCGTCCGGCGCGGGCGAAGTGCGCGTCTCCCGGTACACCGCTTCTTCCGTCAGTTCCAGTCCGAACATGGTGAGCATGGGGTCCGTCTCCCAGGTGTGTCGGTGTCCGTACGCCCTGCGGTCAGCGCGCTGTGGCCGGCCGCAGCGCCGGGCGGGCGGGCCGGGCGGTCGCCAGGTACGCGGCGACCCCGGCGACGGTCGGGGACCGGAAGAACGCGCGGACCGGCAGTTCGAGCCCCAGGGCCGAACGCACCCGGGAGATCAGCTTGGTCGCCAGCAGCGAATGCCCGCCCAGGGCGAAGAAGTTGTCGTCGGCGCCGACCGAGTCCAGGCCGAGCACCGCGGCGAACAGCTCGCCGAGCACCTCCTCGTGCGCCGTACGCGGTCCGGCGGCGGCCGGTACCGCGTCCCCTGCCGGAGCCGGGTGCCCGGCGACGGCCGGTGCCGCGTCCCGCGCCGGAGCCGGGTGCCCGGTGGCGGCGGGGGCCCGCCGGTCCTGGACCGGGGGTACGTCGAGGTCGGCGATCGGCCGCTCCGGGTCCTCGGCGGCCTGCTGGAGCAGACGGCGCAGGCCGTCCGCGAGCCGCTCCCCCGTCGAGGCGTCGAACAGCGCGGTCGCGTACGTCAGGGCGCCGAAGAGTCCGGCCGGTGCCCCGTCCCGGTCGAGCCGCTCCTCCACGTCGATCACCAGGTCGAACTTCGCGGTGGTCGACGGGACCGGCCACTCGGCCGCCCGCAGCCCGGGGAACGCGGGCCCGTCGGTCGCGTGCTGGAGCTGGACCATGACCTGGAAGAGCGGGTGGCGGCCGGGCGAGCGGGGCGGGTTCACCGCTTCGACCAGCCGCTCGAACGGGACGTCCTGGTGCTCGTAGGCCGCGAGGTCGGTGGCCCGGACGCGGCGGAGCAGCTCCGCGAAGCCGGGGGTGCCCGAGACGTCGGTCCGCAGGACCACCGTGTTGACGAAGAACCCGACCACGTCGTCGAGCGCGCTGTCCGTGCGGCCCGCCACCGGGGTGCCGATCGGGATGTCCGTCCCCGCGCCCAGCCTGCTGAGCAGAGCGGCGCATCCGGCCTGGAGCACCATGAACAGGGTGCAGTGGTGCTCCTTGGCGAGCGCGAGCAGGGCGCGGTGGAGTTCGGGGCCCCACACGACGGCCGCCGACCCTCCCGCGAAGTCGCTCGTCTCGGGCCGGGGCCGGTCCGTGGGCAGGGCCAGCTCCACCGGCAGGCCGTCCAGTGCGGCCCGCCAGTGGCCGAGCTGACGGGACAGCAGGCTGTCCTGGTCGTCCTCACCGCCGAGCAGGTCCCGCTGCCACAGCGCGTAGTCGGCGTACTGCACCGGCAGTGCGCCCCACCGGGGGGCCTCGCCCCGGGTGCGGGCGGCGTAGGCGGTGGAGAGGTCGCGCAGGAGCGGTCCGAGCGACCAGCCGTCGCAGACGATGTGGTGGAACACCAGGAGCAGGAGGTGGTCCTCCGGGCCCGTCGCGAACAGGTGGGCGTTCAGGGGCGGTTGCGCGGCCAGGTCGAAGCGGTGGTCCGCGGCCGCGCGCACCGCCGCCTCGACGTCGGCCTCGGACACCTCGTGGCGCACCGGCTCCGGCCGGGCCTCCCCCGGCACGAGCACCGACTGCACCGGCCGGTCGCCCTGCTCGACGAAGACCGTCCGCAGGCTCTCGTGCCGGTCCGTGACGTCGGAGAGCGCTTGGGCGAGGGCCCCGCTGTCCAACGGCCCGGTCAGCCGCAGGGCGACGGGCAGGTTGTAGCTGGTGCCCGTCTCCTCCCAGCGGCTCAGGAACCACAGCCGCTGCTGGGCGTAGGACAGGGGCAGGGCGTCCGGGCGGTCCGCCGCCCGCAGCGGCGGGCGGGCGGGCAGCATGCCGTCGAGGCTCTCCGCGAGGCCGGCCACGGTCGGGGTGGCGAACAGCAGCCGGGCCGGCAGCTCCACGCCGAGGACGGAGCGCGCCTTGCTGCTCAGCCGTACCGCCAGCAGGGAGTGGCCGCCGAGGTCGAAGAAGCCGTCGTCGATCCCCACCGTCTCGCGGCCGAGCACGTCCGCGAACAGGCCGCACAGGAGTTCCTCGCGGAGGTCGCGCGGCGCGCGCCGGGTGCCGACGGGGTACGCCGGGCGCGGCAGCGCGGCGCTGTCCACCTTTCCGTTGGGTGTCAGCGGCAGTTCGTCGACGACCACGACCGCGGCGGGCACCATGTGGTCCGGCAGGTGCTGCCGTGCGAAGTCGCGCAGGCGCCGCGCGTCGAGTGCGGTGTCCCGCGCGAGCACGTATCCGACGAGGCGCCTGTCCCCGGGGTGGTCCTCGCGCAGGACCGCCACCGCGTGGGCGACGCCCTCGTGGCGGGCCAGGACCGCCTCGACCTCGCCGAGTTCGACCCGGAAGCCGCGGATCTTGACCTGGTCGTCGGCGCGGCCGAGGAACTCCAGCGCGCCGTCGCCGGTCCACCGGACCAGGTCGCCCGTGCGGTACATGCGCCGGCCCGGGTCGAACGGGTTCGCCACGAACCGTTCCGCGGTCAGTCCGGGACGGTTGACGTAGCCGCGCGCCACCTGGGCGCCCGCGACGTACAGCTCGCCGACCACGCGCGGCGGTACGGGCCGCAGTCCCTCGTCGAGCACGAACACGTCCACCCCGGCGATCGGGCGGCCGATCAGGGGCCGGTCGCTCTCGTCCGACGACCAGAAGCAGCTGTCCACCGTGGTCTCGGTCTGCCCGTAGATGTTGTAGACCGTGAGGCCCTCGGTCTCCCGGACGCGTGCCCACAGCTTCTCGCCCACCGTCTCCGCGCCGGTCATCACGACCGCGGGCGGGGTGCGGGCCGGGTCGAGCATCCCCTGCCGGATCAGTTCCTCGGCGTAGCTGGGCATCACGTCGAGGGCGTCGATGCCGCACCGGTCCAGGTACCGGGCCATGGCGGCGGGGTCGCGGCGGGTGTCGTCGCCGATGAGGTGCAGTTCGTGGCCGGCTGCCTGCCACAGCAGGCCGACGACCGAGGTGTCGAAGGAGAGGGACGCCGTCAGGGCCATCCGGCAGCGCCGGGAGCCGCGGGTCCGCTCGGCGGTGGCGATGACCTCCGCGCGGTAGAAGGCCAGCAGGTTGGCGAGCCCGCCGTGGGTCACCATCACGCCCTTGGGGCGGCCGGTCGACCCCGAGGTGTACACGACGTAGGCCGGATGGTCCGCGGTGACCGCGGTCCCGAGCTGCTCCGAGGGCGCGTCGTCGGGCGCGGGGGCGTCGACGAGCACCGGGTCGCGGGCGGGCAGCGACGCGGCGGACACGCTGTCGGTGACGACCAGGGCGGCGCCGGAGTCCTCCAGCAGGTAGGCGATCCGCCGGGCCGGGTACGCCGTGTCGACGAACAGGAACGCGGCGCCCGACTTGTGTACGGCCAGGAGCGCGACCACCAGGTCCACGGACCGGGGCAGGGCGACCGCCACCACCCGGTCGGGTCCCGCGCCCCGGCGCACGAGGCGGTGGGCCAGGCGGGTGGCGCGCGCGTCGAGTTCGGCGTAGGTCAGCGCGGTGTCCTCGAAGACCAGCGCCGTCGCGTCCGGCGTGCGGGCGGCCTGCTCCTGGAACGCGTCGGGCAGGAACGTGGTCTGCTGCGCGGGCGCGGGGCGCCCGGGCAGGAGGCGGCGCCGCTCCTCGGCCGAGAGCACGTCGACGGCGCCGATCGGCCGGTCCGGGGCGGCGAGCACCTGCTCCAGGAGCCGCCGCAGGCGCGCCACGAGCTGTTCGGCGGTGGTCCGGTCGAACAGCTCGTCGGCGTACTCCAGGTAGCCGGTCAGGCCGGCCGGTGCGCCCTGGGTGTCGCGTTCGTCCACCAGTTCAAGACTGAGGTCGAACTTGGCGGCGTCCCAGTCCACCGGGGCCCGCTCGGCCTTGAGGCCCGCGAAGTCCGGGGCGGTGGTCTCGGCGTGCTGCACCTGGACCATGACCTGGAACAGGGGGTTGCGGGACAGCGACCGCTCGGGCCGCACGTCCTCGACGAGGCGCTCGAACGGGACGTCCTGGTGGGCGAACGCCTCCAGGTCGGTCTCCCGGACCCGGCGCAGCAGTTCGGCGAAGGCGGGGTCGCCCGCGGTGTCGGTGCGCAGCACCAGGGTGTTGACGAAGAACCCGACCACGTCGTCGAGCGCGCTGTCCGACCGGCCGGCCACCGGGGTGCCGAAGGGGATGTCGGTGCCCGCGCCCATCCGGGTCAGCAGCGCCGCGAAGCCCGCCTGCACCACCATGAACAGCGTGCAGCCGGCGGACCTGGCGAGGCCGAGCAGCCCGGTGTGCAGCTCCGGTCCCCAGTGGACGGCCACGGTGCCACCGGAGTGTGCCGCCACCGCGGGGCGGGGCCGGTCCACCGGCAGCGTCAGCTCGGCGGGCAGATCGGCCAACTGCGCGCGCCAGTAGTCCCGTTGGCGGCTCAGCAGGCTCGCCGGGTCCTCGGCGTCGCCGAGCAGCTCCCGCTGCCACAGCGTGTGGTCGGCGTAGCGCACCGGCTGCGGCGGCCAGGCGGGCGCGGTCCCCTCCCGGCGGGCGCTGTACGCGAGGCCCAGGTCCCGCAGGAGCGGGCGCAGGGACCAGCCGTCGGCCGCGATGTGCTGGACGACCAGCAGCAGTACCTGCTCCTCGGGGCCGAGCCGGAACAGCGTGGTCCGCAGGGGCGCGTCCTCGGTGAGGTCGAACCGGTGCCGCACCCGCTCGGCCACGGCGTCGGCGAGGCCGGGCGGCGCCACCTCGACGACCTCGATCCCGGGGACCGCGTCGAGCACCACCGGGCGCGGCTCGCCGCCCTCCTCGGGGAAGACCGTGCGCAGGCTCTCGTGCCGCTCCGCCACGTCGGCGAGCGCCTGTGCCAGGGCGTCGCGGTCCACCGTCCCGGTGAGCCGGACCGCGACGGGCACGTTGTACGTCCCTTCGCCGCGCTCCATCCGGTTCAGGAACCACAGCCGCCGCTGGGCGGACGACAGCGGCACGGGCTCCGCGCCCGCGCGGGCGGTCAGCGCCGGGCGCGCGGCCCCGGTCAGCCGGGCGAGGCCGGCCGCGGTGGGCGCGGCGAACAGGTCCCGGATCTCGAACCCCTCGCCCAGGACCGACCGGACCCGGGAGAGCAGCCGGAGCGCGAGGAGGGAGTGCCCTCCCAGGTCGAAGAAGTCGTCGTCGATCCCCACGCGGGGCACCCCGAGCACGTCCGCGAAGAGCGCGCACAGGATCTCCTCGCGCGGGCTCCGCGGTTCCCGGGCGGCGCCCGCGGTCCGGTCGGGCTCCGGCAGGGCGGCCCGGTCGAGTTTCCCGTTCACCGTCGTCGGCACGGCCTCGACGAGGGCCACGGCCGCGGGGACCATGTACTCGGGCAGGCTCTCCGCCGCGAACCGGCGCAGCTCCCGGCCCGTGAGCCCTTGCGAGCGGGACACGGCGTACGCGACCAGGCGGGGGTCGCCCGGCCGGTCCTCCCGGAGGACGACCGCGGCCTGGGCCACCTCGGGGTGGCCGGCCAGCACGGCCTCGACCTCGCCGGGCTCCACGCGGAAGCCCCGGATCTTCACCTGCGCGTCCGCGCGGCCGACGTACTCCAGCTCCCCGTCGGCGGTCCACCGGACCAGGTCACCGGTCCGGTACATCCGCTCCCCCGCCGTGAACGGGCAGGCCACGAACCTCTCGGCGGTCAGCGCGGGCCGCCCGGTGTAGCCCCGGGCGAGCTGGATCCCGCTCAGGTACAGCTCACCCACCACCCCGGGCGGCACCGGCCGCAGCGCGCCGTCGAGGACGAACGCCGACACGTTGGCCAGCGGCCGGCCGATGGGCACCGTACGCCTGTCGTCGCCACGGCGGCACGGCCAGTAGGTCGCGTCGACGGCGGCCTCGGTGGGGCCGTAGAGGTTGTGCAGCTCGGCGGTGCCGAGCGTGGTGAACAGCGCGCGTTGCGTCGACGCGGGCAGGGCCTCGCCGCTGCAGACGACCAGGCGCAGGCTCGTGCAGCCGGCCGCACCGGGCTCCTGGAGGAACGCGTGCAGCATGGGGGGCACGAAGTGCGTGACGGTGACCGCCTCGCGCCGCATCAGATCGGCGAGGTAACCGGGGTCGCGGTGTCCGCCGGGCTTCGCCACGACCAGGGTCGCGCCGGAGATCAGCGGCCAGAAGAACTCCCAGACCGACACGTCGAAACCGGCCGGGGTCTTCTGCAGCACCCGGTCGGCGCCGGTGAGCCGGTACTTCCCCTGCATCCACAGCAGGCGGTTGACGACGGCGGCGTGCGGGACCATGACGCCCTTGGGCCGCCCGGTGGAGCCGGAGGTGAAGATGACGTACGCGGGGTGCGCCGGACGCGGCGGCACCGGCCGGGCGGGAGCGGGCGCGACCGGCTCGTCGAGCAGCAGCTTCGGCAGGGAGCCGGGAAGGGCGCCGGCGCCCTGCGCGTCGGTCAGCACCAGGACCGGCTCCGCGTCCTCGACCATCGCGGCGATCCGCCCGGCGGGGTGGTCCAGGTCCAGCGGGAGGTAGGCCGCGCCCGCCTCGACCACGGCGAGGACCGCCACCACGAGCTCCACCGACCGGGGCAGCGCCACGGCCACGACCCGCTCGGGTCCCGCGCCCGCGTGGGCGAGCCGTGACGCCAGGCGGGTCACGCGGGCGGCCAGTTCGGCGTAGGTCAGGCGCGCGTCGGGCGCCACCAGGGCCGTGGCGTGCGGTGTGCGCCGGACCTGCTCCGCCCACAGCTCGGCGAGCGTGACCCCGGGCAGCTCGACCGCGGTGTCGTTCCACTGCCGTACGACCTTCTCGTGCTGCTCGGGCGGGAGCAGGGTCAGCGCGGCGAGCGGCTGGTCCGGGTCCGCGGCCACCTGTTCGAGGAGCAGCCTCAGGCGCGCGGCGAGGCCGGCCGCCTCGGCGGCGGTGAACAGGTCCGGACGGTAGTGCAGGCGCAGGGAGAGCCGCTCGCCCGGTTCGACGGCGAGGGTCAGCGGGTAGTGCGCGCTGTCGCGGAAGGTGACGCCGACGTCGAGGTCGCCGTCGGGCGAGTCGACCTTGTAGTCGTGCATCGGGAAGTTGTCGAAGACCACGTTGGTGTCGAAGAGCGCGGTGGGGCACCCGGTGAGGCGCTGGATGTCCGTCAGGCCGAGGTGGTCGTGGTCGAGCGACGCGGCACGCCCCGCCTGGATCTGCTCGAACAGCGCGCTGACCGAGGCCGCCCGGTCCAGGCGCACCCGCACCGGGACCGTGTTGATGAGCATCCCGATCATCGAGTCCGCGCCGGTCAGCTCCGCCGGGCGGCCGCTGACCGTCGAGCCGAACACGACGTCGTCGCTCCCGGTGAGCGAGCCCACCAGGACGGCCCACACCCCTTGGCACACCGTGTTGAGCAGGACGTGGTGGTGCCGGGCGTGCGCGGTGAGCAGCGCCGTCGTCTCCGCCGGCAGCAGCACCGCCACCTCCTCGGGCGGCGGTCCCGTCCGGGAGTCGGCGGGCGCGACACGGGTGGGTTCGTCGACCCCCTCCAGGGCCGCCGCCCAGTGCCGTTCCGCGGCGTCCCGGTCCTGGCGCGCCAGCCACGCCAGGTAGTCCCGGTACGGGCGCACCGGCGCCAGGCCGGCGGTGCCGCCGCCGCGGGAGTACACCGCGAACAGCTCCTGGAACAGCAGGGCGAAGGACCATCCGTCCAGCAGGAGGTGGTGGGCGGTGACGAGGAGCCGGTGGCGGTGGGCGGTGTGCCGGGCGAGGGTGAACCGGATCAGCGACGATCCGCCGACGTCGATGCCCAGCGCCCAGTCCCGCTCGGTCAGTTCGGCGAACCGCTCCCGCGCGTCGCCTTCCTCGCCCAGGTCGGTCTCCCGCCAGTCCAGGCGGGCGTCGCGGCGGACCACGCGTATCGGTTCACCCGACGCCCGGTGGCGGAATCCGGACCGCAGCGTGGCGTGGCGCCGCAGCACGGTTTCCGCGGCCGCCCTCAGGAGCGCGGTGTCCACCGGTCCGTCGAGGTCCACCGCGAATTGCGCGAGATAGGGACTGTGCTTTTCCCGGTCGAACGACGCGTGGAAAAGCAGCCCTTCCTGCAGGGGCGACAGGGGAAGGACGTCCTCGACCACTGATCGGCTCATGTTCTGTGCCACTCCCTCAGACCGCCCGCAGATCGGATTCGATTTCTTCGAGTTCGTGCTGGCTGAGCGAGCTCAGGGTCAGGTCGGACGGGGTGAGTCCGCCCGCTCCGGGTTCGCGGGCGTGCGTGACCAGGAGCCGGAGCATCCGGAACCACGTCGCGGCCAGCTCGCGGGTGTCCGCCTCGGACACGACGCTGTCGGCCCAGGTCCAGGTGGCCCGCAGCACCGGACCGTCCGTCCCGTCCACCGTGGCCACGTTGGCCTCGACGCTGTGGGCCATGGGCATACCGGGCCCGGTGCCGTCCAGGCCGGTGCCGTACTCCGGTACGACCGACCAATCGGTGTCGTCCGGGACCGCGAAGCGGCCCAGGTAGTTGAAGACGAGCTCCGGCCGGGCCGCCTGTTCGAGGAGCGGTCCGGTGTCGGGGTTCAGATAGCGCAGGAGGCCGTAGCGGACTCCCTTGTCGGGGATGCCGCGCACCTGCTCCTTGACGCGCTTCACCGCGGTGCCCACGGCGGGCCCGGCGGCGTCCACCTCGGCCCGGTCCAGCTCCCCGAGGTCGAGCCTGACCGGGAACATGCTGGTGAACCAGCCCACGGTCCGGGACAGGTCGAGGTCCCCGAGCGCGCCTTCGCGGCCGTGGCCCTCCAGGTGCAGCAGCGCGGTGCCGTCGCCCTCGGTGCCGCGCCGGCGGTGCCAGTCGTCCAGCGCCAGCGCGAGGCCGGTGAGGAGTACGTCGTTGACGTCGGCGTGGAACAGCGCCGGGACCGTGGTCAGGAGCTCCTCCGTGACCTCGGCCGACAGGGACGCGGTGAAGCTCCGGTCCCGGCTCTCCAGGTCGCGGCCGGGCACCCGCGCCCGGTCGCCGAACCGGGCGGCGCCGGGGCGCAACCGGTCGAGCCAGCCGGGCAGTTCGGCGGCGCCGGCCCGCGCCCGTGCCCGCTCACCGAGGACTTCGGACCAGCGGCGGAACGAGGTCGGCACCGGATCGAGGGCGATCGGGGCGTTCTGCTCGACCGCTCGCCAGGCCGTCGCGAGGTCGTCGGCCAGGACGCGCCAGGAGAGGGAGTCGACGGCCAGGTGGTGGACGACCAGCGCGAGCAGGCCCCGGCGCCGCGGTCCGGCGTCGCACCACACGGCCTGGAGGACGGCGCCCTCCCGCGGGCGCAGCCTGTCGCGTGCCGCGTCGGACTCCTGCCGCACCAGCGCGGCCCACTCGCCCTCGGGGCGCCGCGCCACGTCGACCCGCCGGACGGCCGGGGCCGCGTCGACCGAGCCCACCGGCAGGGTCTCCAGCGCCCAGTCCCCCGAGCCGCCGCGCACGGACAGCCGCAGGCGCAGGGCGTCGTGGTGGTCGAGCAGGGCCTGCGCCATGGCGGTCAGGCGCGCCTCCGTCAGCCCGGCGGGGGTCCGCAGGACCGCGAGCTGGTGGTAGGTGTCCACCCCGCCGCCGCGCTCCCGGAACCACTGGACGATGGGGGTGGTGACGACCGGCCCCACCCCGCTGTCCGCGACCGGCGCAGGCTCCTGGCCGACCGGGGTGGCCGCCTGCGCCAGTGCCTCCATGTCCCGGTGGACCAGCACGTCGCCCACGGTGATCCGCAGACCGGCCTTCCGCGCCCGGCTGACGAGTTGCATG
Source organism: Streptomyces sp. CC224B (assembly GCF_030010595.1). NCBI lineage: Bacteria > Bacillati > Actinomycetota > Actinomycetes > Kitasatosporales > Streptomycetaceae > Streptomyces > Streptomyces sp. CC224B. The sequence continues at coordinate 44,160 of NZ_JASCXL010000048.1, forward strand.
GCGATGATGCTGTCGCCGCCGAGCGCCACGAAGCCGTCGTCGAGCCGTACGTCGCCCACCCGGAGCACGTCGGCGACCAGTTCGCACAGGAGACGCTGGCGCGCGGTGACCGGAACGCGCCCGGCGTCCCCCGCATTCGGTCCATCGAAAGGGCTGGTCACGTATTCCCTCATTCCGGGTCCGGGCTGGAATCGAGGACGAAGCTATCGAGCGGCGGACGGAGCCGGCGGCAGTCGCGGCGGCAATACCGGGAGGGCCGCGGGAAAGGGCGCCGCAATTGCCGGTGCGACTGCCGCCGGGCGCGACAACGGGCGCCGACACTGACAGGCGCGACGTTCGTACGGAACCACGGAATCCCAGCGGGAAGAGGCTCAACGGTGACAATCCAGCAACCGGCCCGGTCGGTGGCCGACCTCGCGATGTTCGGCGGCGCCCGAGCCGTGCCCAGGGGGCAGCGGATCAGGCCCTGGCCGATGGTGACCGAGCAGGACGAGCAGGCGGTGCTGCGGGTCCTGCGGTCCGGCCGGTTCACCTCCGCCTCGTCGGGGGAGCGGGAGATCGCGGGTCTGGAGCGGGAGTGGGCGCGGCAGGTCGGTACCGGGCACTGCGTGGCGGTGAGCAACGGGACCGCGGCGCTGTCGGTCGCGCTGGGCGCCGTGGGCGTGGGGGCCGGTGACGAGGTCGTCGTGCCCGCCCTGAGCTTCATCGGCAGCGCCATCGCCCCGCTGCACCTCATGGCCGTGCCGGTGTTCGCGGACATCGACCCCGTCACGTTCAACCTGGACCCCGCGGCGTTCGAGGCCGCGATCACGCCCCGCACCAAGGCCGTCGTCGTGGTCCACCTGCACGGCCTGCCCGCCGACCTGGACCGGATCACCGCGATCGCCGCCCGGCACGGGATCGCCGTGGTCGAGGACGCCGCGCAGGCGCACGGCGCGCGGTACCGGGGCCGGGCGGTGGGCTCGGTCGGCGCCGCGAACACCTTCAGTCTCAACGTCAGCAAGAACCTCGCCACGTGCGGTGAGGGCGGCCTGGTCACGACCGACGACGCGGACGTGGCGACGAGGGCGACCATGCTGCGGCAGTTCGGGGAGCTCATCCCCGCCGACGGCGACCGCAGTTACGTGGCGCACCTGCTGGGCTGGAACTGCAAGCCGAACGCCGTGCAGGCGGCCTTCACGCGGAGCCGTCTGGCGCGGTTCCCCGCCGAGGCGGCCGTCCGCGAGGAGAACGTCCGCCGGCTCCTGGGACGGCTGGCCGCGCACCCCGGCTTCCTGGTGCCCGAGGTCCCGCGCGACCGCACCCACGCCTGGCACATCCTGCGCTTCCGGGTGGACCCGGCCGCGTTCGGCCTCGCCGACGCGTTCGCGGGCCCGCTGCGCGCCGCCGTCCAGCGGGCCCTGCGCGCCGAGGGGGTGCCCGCCGCGCCCTACCAGCTCCAGCCGCTGCCCGCGCAGCGGGTGTTCACCGAACGGCGCGGGTTCGGCGGCCACCCGTGGGCGCTGCCCGGCGTCGTGGACCGCCCCTACCGCGCCGAGGACTTCCCGGCCACCCTGCGGGTCCTCGACGACTCCTTCGCCCTGCAGAAGGCGCATCTGCACCCGGACGCGGGGCCGTTGCTCGACCGGTACGCCGACGCGTTCGAGAAGGTCTGGGAGCACCGCGACGCACTGGCCGCCGTCGCCACGACGGCGGCCCACACGCCGCACTGGGAGCGCGCGTCGACGATCGCCGACGCCGAGTGGTCCTCGGCGTTCCCGGGTCGGTGACCCCGGCGGGGGCGGTTCAGGCCGGCAGCCGCCGCGCCTGTTCCGCCACCGCCGCGGCGGTGATCCCGTTGCGCGCCAGGAGGTGGCGGTGCCCGCCGGTGCCGGCGGCGAACCGGTCGGCCACCGCCACCCGCCGTACGGGACAGGCGACGCCCAGGCCGGCCACGACCTCGGCCACGGCGGAACCGAGGCCCCCGGCCGCCCAGTGCTCCTCGACGGTGACGATGCCGCGCGTGCGGGTGGCGGCCGTGACGATCGCCTCCACATCGAGCGGTTTGACCGTGTGCATGTTGAGCACGGCCGCGTCGACGCCGTCGGCGGCCAGTGCGTCGGCGGCCTCGACCGCGGCGAGCACGGGGTGCGGTCCGGTGGCGATCAGCGTCACGTCGGTGCCCCGGCGCAGGGACTGCGCGACGCCGATCCGCACCGGTTCCCGCGCGGCCAGGTCGGGCGTCGCGCCGCGCCCCAGGCGCAGGTACACCGGCCCCGGCAGCTCGGCGGCGGCCCGCACCAGGCTCTCGGTGGCGGGGCCGTCCGCGGGGACGAGCACCGTCATGTGCGGCAGCAGCCGCATGACGGCGAGGTCCTCCAGCGCGTGGTGCGTGGAGCCGAGGTGGCCCGCGGAGAGCCCGCCGTGGGTGGCGGCGATCCGCACCGGCAGGTCGTTGTAGGCGATGTCGAGCTTCACCGCTTCCAGCGCGCGGGTGGCGGCGAAGGTCGCCATGGTGTTGACGAAGGGGACACGGCCGGACCTGGCGAGGCCCGCCGCCACCCCCATCAGGTTCTGTTCCGCGATGCCGAGGTTGAGGTACCGCCGCGCGGCCCCGCCCCACGAGGTCGCGGAGAACAGGCCGGTGTCGCTGTCCAGGCACACGTAGCGGTCGTCCTCGGCGACCAGCTCGACCAGGACGTCCCGGTACACCTCCCGGGCGGCGCGGGTCCGCTCCGGCGCGGTGGGTTCGGCTGTCACGACGGACATGTCGTCTCCGTTCGGGGTGGTCTCAGGGTCGTCGGCCGCGCGTCACCGCCGCGTGGGCACGCCGGTGCCCGCGCTCGGTGAGCCGGACGTAGTGGCTGCGGGCCTGGCCTTCGATGTAGGGCAGTCCCCTGCCCTTGACCGTGCGGGCCAGCACGACGGTCGGTCGGCCCGGGGTGCGCGGGCGGCCCGGGGTGTGCGGGCGGCCCGGGGTGTGCGGGACGTCCGACAGGGCCGTTCGCAGCTGGTCGGGGTCGTGCCCGTCGACCTCGCGCACCGTCCACCCGAAGCTGCGCCAGCGGTCCCCCAGGGGTTCGAGGCCCACGGTCTCCTCCGTGTCGCCGCTGATCTGCAGCCCGTTGCGGTCCACGATCGCCACGAGCCGGTCGAGGCCCTGGGCGCCGGCGGCCATCGCGGCCTCCCAGACCGAGCCCTCCTGCAGTTCGCCGTCGCCGAGCACGACGAAGCACCGCCGGTCGCTGCCGTCCAGGCGGGCGGCGAGGGCGAAGCCGACGCCGAGCGGCAGCCCGTGCCCGAGCGAGCCGGTCGGCATCTCCACCCCGGGCACGGCCGGGTTCGGGTGCGCGGTGAAGGGGCTGTCCGGAGTGCCGTAGCCCGCCAGCCCCTCCTCGGGGAAGAAGCCGCGGCCCGCGAGGACGGCGTACAGGCCGATCGCGCCGTGGCCCTTGCTCAGCAGGAGGATGTCCCGGTCCGGCGCCCGCGGCAGCCGCGGGTCGATCCGCAGCACGTCGTGGTAGAGCGTCACCAGGATCTCGACCAGGGACATCGAGCCGCCGAGGTGGCCGCCTTCGGGGTTGGCGCACATGCGCACGATGCGTTCCCGTGCCCTGCGCGCGTGGTCGTCGCTCATCGGCCCTGTCTGGTCCATCAGCCGTGTCTGGTCCATCGGCCCTGTCTGGTCCATCGGCCCTGTCTGGTCCATCGGTCGTGTCTGGTCCATCGGCCCCGTCTGCTTCATCGGCCCCGTCTGGTTCATCGGCCCTCTCTGGTGAAGTGCTCGCCCAGCTCGCTCAGCGCCCGGGTCAGCACCCGGATGCCGAACAGGTACTCGGGCAGCCGGATGTGTTCCTGGTCGGAGTGGTCCAGGCTGCTGTCGCCGGGACCGTAGGTGGCCATCGGCGTCGTCCACTCCTGTGCCAGGGTGTTCATGTCGGAGGTGCCGGTCTTCACCTTCGCCCGCGGGCTGCCGCCCTGCGCGCGGATCGCGACCGTCAGGGACCGCGCCACGGGGTCGTTGCGGCCGACGCGGCAGGCGCGCACCGCGTTGACGACCTGGAGCGTGCCCGGGGCCGTCCGCCCGGCCAGCGCGGCCACCAGGCTCTCGGTGTCGAAGCCCGGGGGGACGCGGACGCTGAACTCCGCGGTGGCGGACGTCAGTCCGCCCTCGATCGACATCAGGGTCGGGCCGGGTGCGTCGAACCGGGCATGGCTCGCCTCCGGGCCGAGCAGGTCCAGGAGCTCCGTCCACGCCCGGGCCGCCAGCTCGGACGCCTTGGGCACGACGTTGCTGGGGTGGGTCGCCTCGCACCGCACCTCGTAGCGGAGGTCGATCTTTCCCTTGTAGCCGAGGACGACCGTGTCGCAGCCGCTGGGCTCCCCGATGACCAGCGCGTCCGGCGGCTCGTGCGTCCGGCGGATCTCCACCGCGCCCCGGGACAGCGAGGTCTCCTCCTCCACCGCGCCCACGACCACGATCCGGCCGCGGAAGCCGGTGCTGCCGGCGGCCGCGCAGATCATCGCGGCGAGCGGCCCCTTGGCGTCGACCGCGCCCCTGCCGTACAGGCGGTCGCCGACCCTGCGCACCGGGACGTCCCCGGGCACGGTGTCCATGTGCCCGAGCAGCATCACCGTCGGCCCCGGGCCGCGCCGGATCTCCCCGACCGCGTTGCCCGCCGCGTCGATCCGCGCGGTGAGACCGGCTCCGCGCATGGCGTCCACCATGTAACGGCCCAGCTCGGACTCCGCGTACGACGGTGAGGGGATCCGCAGCATGCCGTGGAGCAGGTCGACCGCGGCCGGGTCGGAGAACGTCGTCGGCGTCGTCACTCTTCCTCCAGGAGCACTTCGGTGCCCGAGCCCGCCAGGGCCTCCCGCACCGGATGCGGCCGCCGGCCGTCGGCGATCAGGACGCGGCGCGCTCCGGCAAGCAGCGCCTCGCGCGCCGCGACCAGCTTGATGCCCATGCCTCCGGTGACCACCGGGGGCGCGCCCCGGCGGGGAACGCGGCAGACCGGCAGCAGGGACTGTTCGTCGTGCCGGTCGGCGAGGACCCCCCTCGCCCCGGTGAGCAGGACGAGGGTGCTCGCCCGGACGGCGCCCGCGACGGCCGCGGCGGCGCGGTCCGCGTCCGTGTTGACCACGCGGCCGTCCCGGGCCAGGGCCGGTGGCGACACCACGGGCAGCAGGCCCGCCGTGAGCAGGGTGGACAGCAACTCGCCGTTCACGTCGACGATCCGTCCGCTGTGGTCGTCCCTGACCACGACCCGGCGCCCGCCGACGAGGGCCCGGTGCGCCGGCTTGCGCGCGGCCACGAGGAGCCCGGCGTCCAGGCCGGTCAGCCCGACCGCGTCCACCCCGCGGGCGCGCAGCTCGGTCAGGAGCCGGGGTTTGACGGAGCCGGCCAGCGCGAGCTGCACCACTTCGAGCGTGCGCTCGTCGGTGTACCGGGTCGACACCCCGTCCGGGGCGACGAGCCGCCGGGAAGGCACTCCCAGGCGTACGGCGAGGCCGTCGATGTCGGCCGAACCGCCGTGGACGAGGACCACCTGCCTGCCGGCGCGGTGCGCGGCGGCGACGTCCGCGCAGATCTCCTCCGACCGTACGGCGGCGTTGCCCCCGCACTTGACCACGAGTATGTCCCGCATGCGCTTGATCGACCTCACGTCAGTTCGGGTGCAGTCCGGGGAATTCGAGTCCCGTCCGCTCCGGCCAGCCGAAGCGGACGTTCAGGCATTGCACGGCGCCGCCGGCGCCGCCCTTGACCAGGTTGTCCAGGGCGCCGACGAGGACCGCGGTGCCGTCGTCCGCGGACACCGCGAAGCCGACGTCGCAGTGGTTGGAGCCCGTCAGGATCTTCGGCTCCGGCAGCCGGTACAGGCCCTGGCGCCGGGCGACGACCCGGACGAACGGCTCGTCCTCGTACGCCGCGCGGAACGCGGCCCGGACGTCCCGCTCCGAGGCGCCGGACGCCAGTCGCGCGTGGCACACCACCTGCACGCCGCGGACCGCCTCGACGCCGGTGGCGGTCATCCGTACGGTGTGCCCCGTGGCCTGGGCGATCTCGGCCTCGTGGCGGTGCCGGGAGGGGGCGAACACCCGGAGGGCGCCGCTGCGTTCGGCGTGGGCGGCGGCGGGTCCGCCGGAGGCCCCCGACCCGCTGGACCCGGTGCGGGCGTCCACCTGGACCGGGCCCTCGATCAGACCGGCCTCGGCCAGCGGCCGGACCGCGAGGATGCCGGCGGTGGCCATGCACCCGGGCACGGAGATCCGGTCGGCGGCGGCCAGTTCGGCGCGGTGCCACTCCGGCAGCCCGGTGGTGAATCCGGGGATGAGGTGCGGTGCGGCGTGCGGGACCCCGTAGTACGACGCGTACGTGTCGGGGTCGCGCAGGCGGAAGTCCCCGGACAGGTCGATGACGGTCTCGGCCAGCTTCAGGAAGCCGGCCATCCTTCCCATCGTCTCCCGGTGGGGGGCGGCCAGGAAGAGGACGTCGGCGTCGACGTGCTCCACGGCGTCGTGGCCGACGAAGCTCAGGTCCGTGTGGCAGCGCAGGTTGGGGTGCGGGCCGTCGACCCGGCGCCCGGCGAGGCGGTCGGACGTGGCGGCCACGACCGTGGCCCGCGGATGGCCGTGCAGCAGGCGGAGCAGTTCGCCGCCGATGTAGCCGGACGCCCCGACGATCGCTACGCGGAGCATGGGTCTTCCTTCGTCAGGAGGTGGTCGACGATGCGGTCGGCGACGGAGACGGTGTCACCGAGGGCCTGCTGGAGGCCGGAGAACTCGACGCCGTGGTTGACCTCCAGGACGAGGACCTCTCCCGTCCCGTCCTCGATCAGGTCGACACCGGCGATCTCGGCCTCCACGGCCTGTGCGGCCCTGACCGCGAGTTTCGCGATGTCCGGTGTGAGGGCGCAGAGTTCGCTCACGGCGCCCCGCGCCACGTTGGTCCGCCAGTCCTCGCTGCGCCGGTAGGTCGCGGCGAGCGCCTCGCCGCCCACCACGGCGACCCGGATGTCCCGCCCCGGTTTCGCTATCCACTCCTGGAGGTAGACGATCCGGGCCTGGGGCGAGGGCAGTGCGGCGACGTACTCCAGGACGGTCTCCGCGGTCCGCCGGTCCGGCAGCGCGGCGACCAGCCGTCCCCACGAGCCCTGGAGGGGCTTGACCACGGCCGGGTAGCCGAGGGTCTCCAGGGCCGTCAGCGCCGCTTCCGGGGTCAGCGCGAGGGCCGTGCGCGGCGTCGGGAGCCCGGCCTCGACCAGCGCCGCGGAGGTGCGCCACTTGTCCCCGCACAGCTCGGTGGCCCGCGCCGAGTTGACCACCGTCGCTCCCGCCGACTCCAGCGCGTGGGCCGCGTACGTCGCCCTGGCGAGCCCGATCTCCCTGTTCAGGACGGTCGGGCGGGGGCCGCGGTCGCCGAGCTGGTGCCACCACTGACGGCTGTCGATGTGCTGGTGGGCGATCCTCCTGCGCCCGAGGGCTTCGAGGATGCTCTTCTCGCTGGCCCGTACCCGGGAGGCGAGTACGGCGAGGGGCACGGCGCGGCTCACTCGCCCCAGTCCTCTTCGATCTCCGGGGCGAGCGCGGCGCGTACCGGGTCCAGCGTGAGGATCTCCAGTTCGCTGGCGCACTCACCGCACTCCACGATCTCGCCGATCACCGGTGTTCCGGCGGGAACCACCGCGCTCTCGCATTCGGGGCAGGTGACCATGTCCCGTTCCTTTCGTCGGCCGCCAAGGGATACGGGTAGAACGTAAGAGCCGTTCCGGGCCCCGACAGGCAGAACCAGCGGCAGTCTCAACGGCCAGGCCCCCGCCCGCCGTCGGGGCCCCGGGGCGGGGCGCGGTCCTACGCGTACAGGAGCCGCACCAGCTCCAGCGCCGTGAACTGCTCCGGCAGGTGGGCGCCCGCCGGCCGCACGAGGCCGTGGATCAGCAGCGCGTGCAGGGCGGCGGCCGGGTCCGGGACGAGGTGGGCGATGTCCGCGACCGTCCAGTGCGGCCGGTCCGCCACCTCGGCGAGGACGTGGCGGTGGCGCTCGGCCACGACGTCGACGCTGCGGGCCAGGGAGCGCAGCAGGTTCTGGCAGGCGCAGCCCGCCGGCGAGGAGAGGAGGTGCGCGTCGCGGCCGGCCCGGGCCAGCAGGACCTCCGGCGAGTACACCAGGCACCAGCCCGCCGCGTACTCCAGCGCCCTGGGTACGCCGTCGAGCCGTCGGCACAGCCGCACCACCGCGTCCGCGTTGTCCTGCCGCAGCCGGAACCCCGGCCGTGAGCGGCGCATGTGGGACAGGAACAGCGCCACGGACGCGACCTCGCTCAGCCGGGCGTGGTCGTGGTCCGGCGCCTCCTCCGGCACGGCCATCGGCGTCAGCGGCAGTACGCGCTCGCCCGGCACGTGGCGCGGCGCCAGGCCGGTCACCACGACGCTCAGGTTCGGGCAGCGCCGGAGCAGTGCGGCGACGTCCACCCGGCCGGGCCCCGGAGCGTCGTCGCCGTCGACCACCAGCAGCTCGTGGCTCTCGCCGATCACCCCGGCGATGTCGTCGGTCAGGCCGGTGGCGCCCGCCGGCGGCTCACCGGTGCCCCGGTCGGCGGCCGGGGCCGCGCCGCAGCACGGGCGGTCCCCCGCCAGGGAGTGCCACACGACCCGCCGGCCCCGGGCACGCAGCACCCTGGCCGCCTCCAGGACCAGGTGCGTCTTGCCGATGCCGCTGATGCCGACCACGCTCACCAGGCGGTGGCCGTGCACCGTCACCTGGTCGAGCAGCACCTGCAACTCCGCCTCCCGGCCCACCAGCGCGCCGGGCGGGGCGGGTGGCGCGGGCAGCGTGAACAGCGCGCCCCGGTGGTCCGCCGGGCTTCCCCCGGCGGCGTGCAGTTGCAGGCGCTCCGGGTCGCCGAGGCGCAGCGCGTCGGCGAGGAGCCCCACGCTCTCCCGCCGCGGCCGCCGCACCCGGCCGCTCTCCAGGTCCCGGATGGCCCGGACGCTCAACGTGGCGAAGTCCGCGAGTTGTTGCTGGGTCAGTCCGGACCGGCCCCGATGGCGCTTCAGGAGCTCGGCGAAGGGAACCGCTGCGGCGCTCCCCTGCGCCGGGGCCGGGGCCGGCTGCTCCGGTCGGCCGCGGGCCGCGCGGTCGCGCAGCGGGGGTCTGGGGTTCTGCTTCTTTCCGGCGGGGCGCGGACCGCCGTTCACGCGCCGGCCGGTCTCCCCGTGGGGGTCCCCGTACACGGCCCGTCCGAGCGGTTCTCTTTCCCGGTCACAGATGTCGCGGACTGCTTCCCGCACTTTGTTGCTCACGGATTCGGGCGCCCTCTCTCTGTACGATTTCCGCGTTCCGTCTCCTGCGGTGGCAGGCTCCGGGAACCCATCACGAGCCGGCTTTCCCTTGCGTATCCGCAGGTCATCCCCAGCCGCTGTCGCCGTTGAGCAGGATGGCGGTCGCCGGCCGGGAGTCGGCGCGGGCGGTGCCGGCGGCAGCGGTTCCGGCGACGGCGCCGACCGTGAGGGCGCAGAGGACAGCGACCACGAACGCGCGGACAGACTTCATGGATTCTCCTGGGAATTTCAGACTGAGGAATACCGGAAAAGTCCCGGCCGATGCCGTCCGGCTGTTTCCCTTCCGCTCTTCCAGCATGGTCGGCACCCGTCCCGGGATCCACCGGCGGAGCCATTCACCAAGTCCTCCGGCACCAAAGCGAGGGGTGCGCACAACGCCCATCGGGCCGCAATTGGCGGCAAGACGGACGGGTGGGACCGTCCGGGACGCCGCCCGCACCGGTGGAGTGCCCCCGTCCGGGGCTAGGCGGGCGACCAGTGGAAGCGCGTGTAGTCCGCGAAGTCCGCCACCGGCTCGAAGCCGAGCCGGGTCAGCAGGGCGACGCTGCGGTGGTTGCCGTGGGTGACGCCCGCGTAGATGTCGGTGGCGCCCAACGCGCGGGCCGCGTACGCGTACAGGGCGGCGCAGGCGGCCGTGGCGCGGCCCGCGCCGAGGTGGGCGGCGTCCAGCCAGTAGCCGGTGCCGTAGCGCGGCGGGTCGACGGCGATCAGGTCGACCCGGCCGATCAGCTCGCCGTGCAGGCGGATGCCGTGGCGCAGGCCAGGGGCGGGGTCCTCGCGCAGGTGCGCGCGCACCCAGGCGGGAGTGGCGCGGCGCTCCGCCTGGTAGTCGCCGAAGCGGCCCAAGTGGTCACGGTTGCGGTCGAGGAGGGCGTAGTACGCGTCGGCGTCGTCCACCGTCAGCGGCCGCAGGACCAGCCCGGGTAGGTCGGTCCGGAGGTCGGGCCCCTCGCCCCGGGGCCGTGAGGGTTCCGTCACAGGACGTAACGTACGCGTGCGCGCCCGCGGTCCTCAACTGGATTTACGAGGGGGGGCGTCGGGGCGTGGCCTCACCCGCCGTCCGGTGCGGGTGGCCGTCGTGGCGGGGTCCGCGTCACGGTCGCGCCGGCCGTCCGCGCGGCGGCGGCGAACGCGGTGGCGTCGTCGATGGCGGCGCCGCCCGGGTCGTTGTTGAAGTACACGTACACGTCCTCGGCGTCGGACCAGGTGTCCGTCAGCCGCCGGGCCCAGGTGGCGAGCGCCTGCCTGCCGTAGCGCGGCCAGGGGCGGGCGCGGCCCGAGTGCAGCCGCAGGTAGCCCCAGCCGGCCGTGCGCCACAGCGGCGCGACGGGCCGCGAGCCGACGTCGGCCCAGCACAGGGCGGCGCCGCGGGCGTCGAGCAGGGAGCGGATCGCGGGGGTCCACCAGGAGGCGTGGCGGAATTCGACCGCGACGCGCACGTCGGCGGGGAAGCAGCGCAGGCAGCCGTCGAGCAGCGCCGGGTCGGCCCGGAGGGTGGGCGGGAGCTGGAGGAGGACGGGGCCGAGGCGGTCGCCGAGGCCCTCGGCGTGGTCGAGCAGCCGCCGCACGGGCTCCTCGGGTTCGCGGAGCCGTTTGACGTGCGTCAGGAACCGGCTGGCCTTGAGCGCGATGACGAAGTCGTCGGGGGTGCGGTCGCGCCAGGCGGCGAAGTTCTCCCGCGTGGGCAGCCGGTAGAAGGCATTGTTGCTCTCGACGGTCGCGAACGCCCGCGCGTACTCCTCCAGCCACAGCCGCTGCGGCAGCTTCTGCGGGTAGAGCACGCCGCGCCAGTCCTTGTACTGCCATCCCGAGGTGCCGACGGAGAGGGGCATGCGGCCATCGAAGCACGGGTGCCCGCGCGGGGCCGGTCGCCGGTCACGCGCCTGCCCTCAGGAGCTTGTGCACGGCGCTCACCACGTCCTGGGGCGTGACCTCGTCGAGGCAGGGGTGGCCGGGCACGGGGCAGTGGCGGGCGCCGGTGCCCGCGCAGGCGGCCCCCTGGTCGCCGAGGAGCACGCCGGGCACGCCGTAGGGCGCCCACCGCTCCGCGGGGAACACCGGCGCGAACAGCGAGACGACCGGGGTGCCGGTCGCGGCGGCCAGGTGCGCGACCCCGGTGTCGCCGCCGACGAAGGCGTCGGCGGCGCGCAGCACTCCCGCCAGGTGCCGCGGGTCGGTACGGCCGCCGAGGTCGACGGCCGTGGCCCCGCTGACGTGCCGGGTGAGGGCGGTCTCGTCCGGGCCGCCGGTGACGACGACGCGGTGGCCCGCGTCCGCGAGCAGCTCGACGGCCTCCGCGCAGCGGTCCGGGCTCCAGGCGCGGGCCGCGGCGCCCGCCCCCGGGTGCAGGACGACGTACGGCCCGTTGCCGGTCAGGGCGGTGGTGTCCGGCGTCGGAAGGACCCGCAGCCGGCCGTCGTCCCCGGTCCGGGGCAGGAAGCCCAGGGCGGCGGCCGTGTCGAGGGCGGCCCGCGCCTCGTGCCGGTCCGGCGGGCGCCGGTGGTGGACGTCGAGGAGGGTCCCGGCGGGCTCGTCGCACGCGGCACCGATGCGGGGGACGTGCGCCATCCGCAGCAGCAGCGCGGCGGGCAGGGGGCTCGCGCCGTCGGGGGCGAGGATCAGCGCCACGTCGGGCGCCGCCTCGCGCACGCGCCGCACCACGCCGTCGGTGTCCGCGTCCTCCACGGCGGGCGGGCGGGCGCCCTCCCAGGGCACCTCCCCCACCAGGACGTCGTCGACGCCGGGCAGCAGCCGGGCGGCGGGCGCGCCGCGCGGCCCGGTCATCAGCGTCACCGGGGAGGCCTGGGCGGCGACGGCCCGGACGGCCGGACCGGCCAGGAGCACGCCGCCGAAGTCGTCCCCGCAGACCACGAGTGCCTTCACCGGGACCCCTCCCCCCGGCCTGCGGGCGCCGTCCCCGGCGCGGGCCCGCAGGGGCGGCGGGCGTGGTCGTACCGCCTGCGCGGCACCCCTGTCAGCACGGTCGGCACCCCGGGCCCGGCCCGGCGGCGGCCGAGCGCGCTGCGATGTCCTCGTACGGCCCGGGGGCCGGCCCGCCGTCCAGGGCCGGGCCGGTGCGGTGGCCGATGGTCCGCTCGAGCCCCTCCTCCCACCCGGTCACCGGGGCCCAGCCGAAGAGCTCGCGGACGAGACCGGTGTCGGGCAGGTGGTCCCGCGGCCCGCCGTCGGCGGCGCCGACGCACATGACGCGTGACGTCGAGCCGGTCAGCTCGATCACCCGGCGGGCCAGCTCCGCCTCGGTCACGACGTCGCCGCCGCCGAGGTTCACGGGCCGCACCGAGCGGCTCGCGGCCACCAGCAGCACCCCGTCGACCACGTCGTCGACGTAGCACAGGCAGTGTGTCCTGCGCCCGTCCCCCGCGAGGGTCACCGGGGCCCCGGCGAGCGCCCGGGCGACGAGGGCGGGGACCGGCCGGCCGTCGTCCGCGCGCATCCGGGGCCCGTAGGTGCCGAAGAGCCGGACGATCCCCGCGTCGGTGCCGTGGGCCGCGACATGGGCGGTGACCAGGGCCTCGGCGAACCGGTGGGCCTCGGCGCGGGCGCTGTCCGGGCCGACCGGGTCGACGTTGCCCCGGTAGTCCTCGCGCTGCGGGGACACCAGCGGGTCCCCGTAGACGGCGGACGTGGAGGCGAACAGGAGCCGCGCGCGGTCGCGCCGGGCGACGTCCAGGGCGTGGCGCGTCCCGGCGCTGCCGGCGTCGAGCGTCTCCAGCGGCAGCCGCCGGCAGTCGGCGGGCGCGGCGGGGCAGGCGCAGTGCAGGACGAGGTCGTAGGGGCCCGGCAGCGCGGCCACGCTGTCCGGCCGGGTGAGGTCGTGCTCCAGGAACCGGAAGCCGTGGCGGGCGGCCAGGGGCGCGATGTTCTCGGCCCGCCCGGTCGACAGGTTGTCGACGCAGTCGACGGCGACGCCCAGGCCGGTCAGGCGCTCGCACAGGTGGGAGCCGAGGAACCCGGCGCCCCCGGTCACCAGGGCGCGGCCCCAGGGCGGCCGGGCCGCGGGCGCGGCGGGGAACGTCCTGGTGGAGCCCATGGGAGCGTCCTTCCTTCCCCCGGCGACGGGGACGACGGACAGACGGGGACGACGGACAGAGGGGTGGCAGCGGAGCGGGCGGGGTGGTCCGGGCGGGGCGGTCCGACCGCGGTGGTCGGTGCGGGTGGGCCCGGCCCGAGGAGCGGGTCCGCGCGGTCCTGGCGGGCGCGTCAGGGCCAGGACGGCTCCTTGCGCGGGACGACGACCAGCTCGGACACCGCGCTGCCGACCGGGACCGACAGCGCGTACAGCACCGTGTCGGCCACGATGTCCGGGCTCTGGAGCATCGACACGTCGGCGTCCGGGAACCGCTCCAGGATGAACGGTGTCTCCATGCCGCCCGCGATGATCCCGGTGACGCCGATGCCCGTGCAGTCCCGCTGGGCCTCCTTGAACAGCGTGTGGGTGAAGGCGCGCAGGCCCGTCTTGCCCGCCGCGTAGGGCCCCGCCTCGGTCCAGGTCCGGTTCGCGGCCGTGGAGAGGATGTTGACGATGTGGCCGCCGCCGCGGGCGACCATCCGCCGGTAGGTCTCCAGGCACAGGTACATCGGCCCGAGCAGATTGGTGGTGATCACCCGGGTCACCTCGTCGGCCGTCAGGTGCTCGATGGGCTTGGAGACGTCGACGGCGGCATTGTTGACCAGCACGTCCACCGCCTCCCCGGCGTCCTCCAGGTCGCGGAAGACCTCCGCGACCGCGGCCGGGTCGCGCACGTCCAGCTCCACGAGGCGCGCCGAGCGCCCCTGCTCGGCCAGGTCCTCGCAGAGTTCGTACGCCAGGTCCTTGCGGACGTCGGCCACCAGGACGTCCGCGCCCGCCCCGGCGAGCCGGCGCACGATCGACGCGCCAAGCCCCCGGGCCCCGCCGGTCACCAGCGCCCGCTTGCCGTGGAGGTCCACCCGCACTCCGCCGTCCATGCCGCCACCTCAGCCCTTCCTCGTGCCGGTCGGCGCGGTCCACGCCGGGCAACCGCGCCACGCTGCTCCCACTGTGACCCGGAGCGCGGGGTCCGGCACGCCGGGACGGACCGGGCCCGGGGCGGCGCGGAGCTGTGGCGGCCGTCACGCCGTACGGGCCTCCGGCCGTGGCCGGCGGCCCGCTCCCGGAGCCTGTGAGCAAGCCCACCCGAAGTGCCGGATCTCTTGCGCCGCACGGCGGTTGGGGCGTGCGGGGCGGGGGGCGAGGACGCTCGGGCCGCGGCTCCCTGGAACCGTCTGCCACCATGGTCGACGCAGTACCACGAGTGGTCCCCGAGCCGGTGAGCCGGGTGATGCCCCGCCGGTGGTACGGCGCCAGACAGATCCCCGAGGAGCGGGCCGCGCAGCGCAGCCGGTGTTCCGAGCTCCCGGACCTCCCCGCCGAGTCTTCGGACCCGTCCTCCGAGAACGTCACTGTGCCTTCCTCCCCCGCTGTTCCCGTGCCCTCCCCCCTGCCCGTGTCCGGGCCCGTCCCCGCTCCCGGCGCCGTCCCCGCCGCCGTCGCCGAAGCCGTCGCGGACGCCACCGGCCCCGCCGCGCCCGCCCCCGACTCGCACTCGCCGTGGCGGTCGCTGAGGTACCGCAGCATGCGCTGGTGGTCGCTGGCGAACTTCGTGTCGAACGCCGGGACCTGGATGCAGCTCACGGTGCAGAACCTGCTGGTCCTCCAGATCACCGGGTCCGCCGCCGCCACCGGCCTGTCCATCTCCGTCCAGGCCGCGCCCGCGCTGCTCATGAGCCTCGCGGGCGGCGCCGCCGTCGACCGCTGGCCCCGGAAGGTGACCGCGGCCGTCAGCCAGGCCCTGCTCGGTGCCGTCGCGTTCGTGACGGCGGCCCTCGTGGCGGTCGGCCGGCTCGACCTGACCGTGCTGATGGTGCTGGCCGCCGTCACGGGCGTCATCGCCACCGTGGACGGGCCCGCGTGCGCCCTGCTCGGCAACGACCTCGTCCGGAAAGAGGACGTCCCTTCGGCCATCGGAGTGGGTTCGCTGGTGTCCAACGCGGGCCGGCTCGCCGGTACCGCGCTGGCGGGTGTGACCGTCGGTTTCCTCGGCACGGCCGCCGCCTACGCCGCGAACGGCGTGTCGTTCCTCTTCGTCGCCGCCGTCATCCCCTTCCTGCGCCCGGCCTGCAAGGCGGTCGGGGGCGCCGGCGCGGCCCCCGCGCACGGCGGCGGCGACGGTGTCCGGGGCGAGCAGGCCCCGCACCCCGCCGAGCCGGACATGACCGTGCGGCAGGGCCTGGCCTTCTTCCTGCGCCGTCCCCGGCTGGTCGCGCTCGCGGGCATCACCGGCATCAGCGCCGTCTTCGGCCGGAACTACGGGCTGACCCTGGCCGTGCTCGTCACCGGGCCCCTCGCCGGGAGCGCCGGGGCGTTCGGCACGGTCTCCACCGTCCTCGCCGTCGGCGGCATCGTCGGCGCCGTGCTCGGCGCCCGGCTGCGCAGCCCCTCCGTGCGGCTCGTGGGCACGCTGGCCGCGGCGGGCGCCCTGCTCCAGATGGTCGCGGCGCTCTCGCCGTCGCTCGCCGTCCTGCTGGTGGTCGTGCTGCCCATGGCCGTCGTGGAGTCCGTCTCCGACACCGCGGGGACGACCGTGCTGCAGACCGACCCGCCCGCCCACCTGCGCGGGCGCGTGCTCGGCGTGTGGGGCAGCATCCGTACGGTGTGGGGGCTCGCGGGCCCGCCCGCGCTCGGCCTCCTCATGGAGCTCGCGGGGGCGCGCGGCGCCCTCGTGGCCGGCGGGCTGATCATCGTCGCCTCGATCGGCGCGGGCCACGCGCTCCGCCGTCGCCGGACCGCCACGACGGTGGTCCTGCGGGCCGGGGAGCGCGTGGGCGCGGACCGGCCCGTCCTGGGGACGGCCGCCTGACCGGACGGCCCGCCCCGGCCGGTCACGCGGATGCGTCCGTACTTCCCTCAGGGGGCGCGCCCGGGGACGGGTGCGGGGGCCTGGGCGTACGGCCGGGCCGGTGTCGCCACCCCGGCCGTGGCCCGCTCCGTCTCCGTCTCCGCCTCCGTCGCCAGCTCCGTCTCCGGCTCCGGCTCCGGCAGTTCCTCCACCGCCTCGACGACCTCCTCGACGGTGATCCGCAGCAGGCGTGCGTCCGGCCGCGGGCCGTGGGCGTCCCCGGGGCGGGGTGAGCCGTCGCCCCCGGGGTGCCACAACACCCGGTGCCGCGGGTGGTCCGGCGGCCCCCACAGCCGCGGGGCGACCGGGCCGAAGAGAACCACGGAGGGCGTGCCGAGCGCCGTCGCCAGATGGGCGAGGCCGGTGTCCCCCACCACCACGCAGCGGGCCCGTGCCACGAGCGCGGCCAGGACGCCGAACGGTACGTCCGCCGCGCCGCCGAGCACCGCCCCCCGCTCCAGCCCCGCCGCCTCGGCCACGGCGCGCGCCAGGTCCTCCTCCCCCGCCCCCGCGGTCACCACCACCTCGTGGCCCCGGCGGCGCAGTTCCGCCGCCACGGCCGCGAACCTCTCCGGCGGCCAGCGGCGCGCGGCGGCGTCGGCGCCCGGGTGCACCACGACGGCGCCGGGCGCCGGGGAGGGCGCCTCGGGCCGCGGGATCGCCACCTCCCCGGGGTCGGCGGGGACGCCGTACCAGCCGAGCAGCCGGCACCAGCGGTCCCGCTCGTGCTCGTCGTCCCGCCACACGGGGCCCGCGATGTCGGGCGTCCCCGGGTGCGCGTACGCGAACAGCCGCCGGGGGCGCAGCCGTTGGAGCAGCAGATGGCTCGGCGGGCCGTTGCCGTGCAGGTCCACGGCGAGGTCGGGCTCCGGCCCCGTCCAGGGCAGTTCTCCGGGCACCGCCCGGCCGGGGGCGGCGGCGGGCAGCAGCCGGTCCACCAGGCCGGTCGCGGCGGCCGCGGCGGACAGCCGCCCGGGCGCGGCAAGGACCAGTTCGTGCCGGGGCAGGTGCCGCCGCAGGGCCCGCAGCGCGGGCACCGCCGCCAGCAGGTCACCCAGGCCGAGGGCGCGCAGCACGAGGACCCGCGGGCGCCCGGGGGCCGTGCCGTCGGGCGCGGCCGGGCCCGGCCGCCGCCGGTTCGCCGCGGTCACGTCACGACCTGCCTTCCGGGGCCGCGGCCGAGGCGGCCGCCCGGCGCGCGAGGAGGGTGGTGGACCGGCCGTCGAGGTAGGGCAGCACGACGGCCTGGCCGCCCCAGGCGCGCAGGGCCCGGGCCTCGGGCAGGTCCTGCACGGAGTAGTCGCCGCCCTTGACCCACACGTCGGGGCGCAGCCGGTGCAGCAGGGCCTCGGGCGTGTCCTCCTCGAAGACCGCGACGGCGTCCACGCTGCCGAGGGCGGTGAGGACGCGGGCGCGGTCCGCGGCGGGGTTGAGCGGGCGCCCCGGGCCCTTGCGGCGGGCGAGCGACGCGTCGGAGTTGAGGCACACGATGAGGCAGTCGCCGATGCGGCGGGCGCTCTCCAGCAGGCCGACGTGGCCGGCGTGCAGCAGGTCGAAGCAGCCGCCGGTCGCCACCACCGTGCCGCCGCGCGCGCGGACGCGCTCGGCGAGGGCGAACGCGTCGGCCCCGAAGGCGCCCGAGGGGCCGGACCCGGACCCGGAACTCCGCGTCGGTCTGGACCCGGCCCCGGCCCCCGCATCCGCCCCGGAGGCCGTGCACCACAGCCCCGGATTGCCCGCCCCGCCCGCCGACACGAACTCCGCGGCCTCCGCGACGGCCCGCTGGAGCGCCTCCTCGGGGAGCGCGCCGTCCGCCAGGGCGGCGGCCGTCGTCGCGGCGAAGCAGTCGCCCGCGCCGCACGGGTCGCCGGTGGCCCGGTAGGGCGGCGGCACCAGCATCGGCGTACCGGTGCCGGGCCGGGCCAGCAGGGCGCCGCGGGCGCCGAGCGTCACGGCGACGCCCGCCGCCTGCCAGCGGTCCGCCAGCTCCCGGCCGCGCTCGGCGTACGCGCGCAGGGAGTCGCCGTCGCCCGTGCACAGGGCACGCGCCTCGGCCGCGTTCGGGGTGACGAGCCGCGCGCCGGGGACGGGGGCGTCCCCCTTGGGGTGCGGGTCCCACACCAGGGGCGTACGGGAGGCGACGGCGGCCAGGTGGGCGCGGACGGCACGGGCGGTGTGGCGGCCGTAGTCGGCGACGAGCACGGCGTGGGCCCGTTCGAGGACGTCGCGCACCTGGTCGTCCGGTGTGCCGGGCGTGCCCCCGCCCCGGTCGATCCGGACCAGGGGGCGGCCGCCGGCCAGGACGCGCGTCTTCACCGGCAGGGTGCCGTGCAGCGGCAGCTCCACGAGCCGGACCCGGCCCCGCAGCGCCCGGCGCACGGCGTCGCTGGCGGGGTCGTCGCCGAGGGCCGTCACCAGGACCACGGCGCGGCCGTCCCGGGCCGCCAGCGCGGCGGCGAGACCCGCGCCGCCGGGGCGGCGCCGGTCGGCGGTGACGTCGACGACGGGGGCGGGGGCGTCCGGGGAGAGCCGGGTCGCGACGCCCTCGATGTCCTCGTCGAGCAGGACGTCACCGACGACCACGAGCGGCTTCGCCGTGGTCATGACGCCCCCTGGTGGACGGCGGCGACGGCCCGGCCCGCGACCGCTCCCGTGGGCGGGGCGGCGAGGGCAGCGTCGAAGCACTCGCACAGCAGGTGCACGGCGACGAGGTGCGTCTCCTGCACGGCCGCCGTGCTGTCGGCGTCGACGCACAGCACCTCGTCGGCGGCGTCGGCCAGGGGGTTCGGGCCGGGTCCGGTCAGCGCCCAGACGCGCAGTCCGGCGGCCCGGGCCGTCACGGCGGCGGTGATCAGGTTGGCGCTGCGGCCGGAGGTGGACAGCAGCAGGAGCACGTCCCCGGGGCGGCCGTGGGCGGAGACCTGCCGGGCGAAGACGTGGTCGAATCCGTAGTCGTTGCCGATGGCGGTCACGCTGGACGTCTCGGCGTGCAGCGAGATGGCCGAGTACGCGGGCCGCTCCTGGCGGTAGCGGCCCACCAGTTCGGCGGTCAGGTGCTGGGCCTGGGCGGCGCTGCCGCCGTTGCCTGCCGCGAGGAGCCGCCCGCCGGAGGGCAGGACCGCGGCCAGTCGGCCGCCCCACGCGGCGACCCGCTGCAGCCCGTCGCGCCGGAACCGGCCGAGGGCCTGCTCCAGCGCGCGGCAGTGCACGTGCGCGGCGTCGAGGGCGGAGAGCGCGGCGGCCGCGGAGGTCCCGGCGGGCACGGAGGCCCCGTTGGGCACGGAGGCCCCGGCGGGTGCGGAGGTCCCGGCCGGTGCGGCGGTCGCGGGCGGGGCGGTGGTCGCGGGCGGGGCGGTGGTCGCGGGCGGGGCGGTGGGTGCTGTGGGCGCGGACGGTGCTGTGGGCGCGGAGGGCGCAGAGGGTTCGGTCATGCTGATCGGGTGTGCCGCCGTCGCGGGGGACGGCGGCCGGACCCGCACCTCCTTCGGGCGTCGGTGCGTCGGTGCGTCGGTGCTCCCCGGCCCGGTGCGGACCGCCCGGCGTGGACCGCCCACAACGGCCGGGGAGCGCGGATGGCGTGCCCCGGGTCAGACCACCCCGGTCACCGCGGGCTGGGGGTCGAGGACCGTGCAGTACGCCGCCTCGGTGGCGGCCGCGACGCTGCTCCAGCCGTACCGGCTGAGGACCCGGCGGCGGCCCGCCGCCCCGCACGCCTCCCGCGCGGCCGGGTCGGCGAGCAGCTCCGCGACGGCGCGGGCCAGGGCCTTCGGGTCGCGCGGCGGCACCAGGCGGCCGGTCGCGGGGTCGGCGACGGTGTCGAGCTGTCCGCCCACCGCGCTGGCGACGACCGGCCTGCCGCAGGCCATGGCCTCCAGCGGGACGATGCCGAACGGTTCGTAGTCCGCGGGGCACACCACCACGTCGGCGCTGCGCAGCAGTGGCGGCACGTCCTCGCAGGGCACGCCCCCGGTGAAGCGGACCCGGTCGCTCACCCCGGCCTCGCGGGCGAGTTCCCGCAGCCGGCGCGCCTCGGGGTCGGTGCCGATGCGGTCGGGCGGCGGCCCGCCGACGACCACGAGTTCCGTCTCGGGCAGCTCGGCGAGCGCGGCGACGGTGACCGCGGCGCCCTTGCGCGGGACGAGCCGGCCGAGCTGGAGCAGCCGGTGCGGGGAGGCGCCGCGCTCCGCGACGGGCCCGCGCGGCGTGAACAACTCGGTGTCGACGCCGCACGGCACGACGCTGACCTTGGCGGCGGGGATGCCCATCCGGGCCAGTTCCCCGACCTCGTCCCGGCAGGTGGCGACGACCCGGTCGCAGCCGAGGCCCACCTCCGTCTCGCAGGCGACGCGCTCCGGCGGGCTGGTGTCGGCCCGCCGCTGGTGCCGCCGCTTCACGGTGCCCAGGGCGTGGTACGTGTGCAGCAGCGGCAGCCCCAGTTCCCGTGCCGCCCGCAGCGAGGCGAGCCCCGACATCCAGAAGTGGGAGTGCACCACGTCGGGCGGCCGCCGCCGCCAGACCCGGGCCAGGTGGCGGCCGAAGTCGGCCATGTAGGGCAGGAGTTCGTCCTTGGGGAGCTGTTCCGGCGGCCCGGCGGGCACGTGGTGCACCTGCACGCCGGCCCGCAGCGCCACCCGGTCGGGCAGGTCGCGGTCGTCCCGGCGGGTGTAGACCGTGACGCGGTGGCCCCGGTCGGCGAGCGCGCCCGCCAGGCGTGCGACGTGGACGTTCTGGCCGCCCGCGTCGACGCCGCCCAGGGTGGCGAGGGGGCTCGCGTGCTCCGAGACGAGCGCGATCGACAAGGTGCCGGTGGCGAGGGGGCCGGCGCCCGAGGGGCCGGGGCCCAGCGAGTCGAGCGAGGGGGTCATGAGCGTGCCTCCGTCATCACGCGCTCCCAGTCGTGCAGGAAGCGCTTGAGCCCGTACCGTTCGAGGGCCGCCTGCCGGGCGCGGGCGCCGTCCTCGGCGGCGGCCTCCGGCTCCCGCAGGTAGTGCCGGGCGGCCCGGGCCAGGACGTCGGGGCGGGTGGACAGCGTCCCCGCGCCGGGCGGCACCGCCTCGACGGCCTCCGTGGTGGCGAGGCAGACGACCGGCATGCCCAGGTGCATGGCCTCCAGGAGCGACAGGCCGAGGGAGGTCCAGCGCACCGGGTGCAGGTAGAAGCGGCGCTCGGCGAGCGCCGCGTGCAGCTCGGCCTGGGGCAGGTCGGCGGTGCGGCACCGGTCCCGCGCTATGCCGAGGTGCGCGGCGAGGCCCTCGGTGCGCATCCCGAAGACGTCGAGCGGCGCCGCCTCGGACAGGGCGGGCAGCAGGTCCGTACCGACGTGGCGGCCGCGGCGGACGGGCTCGTTGACGACGACGGCGGCGCGGTCGAGCCGTCCGGTGTAGAGGTGCCCCGGGTCGACGATGCCGTGCTCGATCACCTCGGTGCGGGTGGAGCCGCTGTCCCAGAACAGGCGGTTGAAGTGGGTGACGTGCACGAGGGTCAGGTCGGCGCGGTCGGCGCACGGGTGCCGGGTGCCGGGGACGTCGCCGTCCGGCGCGTTGTGCTCCAGGTAGACGGCGGGCACGTCCCGCCCCGGGCGGCGCCCGCCGAGCCAGCGCTCGGCGAGCGCCGCCTCGTGCGGCCGCTGGAGCAGGACCAGGTCCACGGGCGTGTCCCGCAGCTCCTCGGGGGTCACCTCCCGCACGGAGTCGGGCCAGGCGAACGTACGGGCCCGGCCGAGCCCGTCCGGATCGCGCCCCGGCGTCACGGGAACGAGATAGGTGTGGGGGCCCTGGACGAACGCCGTCGTCCAGGAGCCGTGCACGTGCCACAGCAGGATGTTCATATGCTCGCTCCTCGTTCCGTGTCGGGGTGGCCGCCCGGTGGGGGCGGCGGGTGTGCGCCGTGACGGGGCCGGGCGGCCGGTCCGGCCCGGCCGTCCGCGCCGGCCGCGAGGGCCGCCACCGCGGCGAGCACCTCCGCGTCGTCCACCCCGTCGAGACAGGGGTGACCGGGCACCGGGCAGTGCCGGGCCCTGCTCTGTGCGCACGGCGCGGCCTGGTCGCCGAGCAGCACGTGCGGCACGCCGAAGGGGCGCCAGCGCTCGGCGGGCACCACCGGCGCGAACAGGCAGGCCACCGGGGTGCCCACGGCGGCGGCGAGGTGGGCGGGGCCGGTGTTCCCGGTCACCGCCGCCCGCGCGCCGGCCAGGACGCCCGCGAGCCGCCGCAGGTCGGTCGCGCCGCCGAGGTCCAGGCCGTGCTCCCCCGCGACCTTGGCGGTGAGGTCCCGCTCGCCGGGGCCGCCGGTGACCACGAGCCGGTGGCCCGCGGCGTGCAGGGCGGCCGCGGCGCGCACCGCCCGCTCGGGGCTCCAGGCCCGCGCGGGCACCGCCGCCCCCGGGTGGAACACCACGTACGGCTCCGGTCCGGTGAGGGAGGTGGTGTCGGGCGGCGCCTGCACCCGCAGTCCCCCGTCGTCGCCCGGTGGCAGGTCGAAGCCGCAGGCGCGGGCCAGGTCGAGGGCGGCGAGGGCCTCGTGGCGGCGGGGCCGCCGGTGGTGGCGCAGGTCGAGCAGGGCGCCCGGGTAGTCCTCGCTGTCGGCGGCCGTCCAGCCCACCCCGGCCAGCTTCAGGAGCAGGGCGATCGGCAGGGGGCTCTGGTGGTACGAGACCAGCACCAGGGCCCGGTCGAAACGGCGGGCCGCCACCGCATCCACCAGGTCCAGGGTCTCCCGGCGGGACACCGGCGCCGGTTCGAGGCCCACCCAGGGCGCGTCGTGCACCAGGACCTCGTCCACCCCCGGGAGCAGCCGCCCGGCCTGCGCGCCCTGCGGTCCGCAGAGCAGCGCGGTGTACGAGGAACCGGCCGCCGCGGCCCGCACGGCGGGACCGGCGAGGAGCACGTCACCGGCGCTGTCCAGGCGGACGACGAGCGTCCGCGGCAGGGGTCGGGCTCCGCTCGTCACGACGCACCCGCCGCTCGGTCGGGGGAGGTGACGGCGGCGGTGCCGGTCGGGGAGCCCGGTGGCGTGGCGCGGGGCGGGGAAAGGAGCAGGCGTACCGCCGTGAGCAGGTCGGGGGCCGTGGTGCCGGCGGCGGCGACCTCCTCGGGGCGGGTGACCGGGGTCGGCACCAGCACGCCGCGGGCGCCCGCGGCGCGGGCCGCCGCGACGTCGGCGCCGATGTCCCCGACGACGGCGGCGTGCGCGGGGCGGACGCCGAGCCGGGCGCACGCGGCGAGGACCAGGCCGGGCGCGGGCTTGCGGCAGCCGCAGCCGTCGCCGGGGCCGTGCGGGCACACCGCCCACACGGCGAACGGCCCGAGCAGCTCCTCCACCCGGTCCCGGACCGCCTCCACCTGACGGCGGGTCAGCAGGCCGCGGGCGACACCGGACTGGTTGCTGACCACGCCGACGGGGACGCCCGCGGCGCGCACCGCCGCGACGGCCGCGCGCGCCGACGGCATCAGCGCGACCCGCGCCGGGTCGCCGTTGTACGGCACGTCGACGACGAGGGTGCCGTCGCGGTCGAAGAGGACCGCCGCGATCGGCCCGCCGCGGGCGGGGCGGGGCGCCGCGGGCCCGTCGAACAGCCAGGGGCCGGGCGGGGCGGGCCCGCAGGTTTCGGGCGGGTGCGGGGTGGCGGGTCGCGTCATGGGCGCACCCGTTCCCCGGCCGCCCGGCGCGGTGCGCGCGGCGGCGGCCCGGCGAGCTCGTGCGGCCCGAGCGGCGGCGTGGCGCGGTGGACGACCTGCCCGCGCAGCCAGTGCCAGGTGGCGGCGGGCGGGATGAGCACGCTGGTCAGCGCCATGGTGGCGGTCTCATCGGGGGTGCGGGGGCCGGGGGCGATGCGGGCCAGGGCGAACTCCGCGGTGCCCGCGAGCCAGGCGGCGGCGCACAGCGAGGCCGCGGCGGGCCTGCGCAGGGCGGCGC